>NZ_JBFAKS010000009.1:0-223873 GCF_040655855.1 Kribbella sp. NPDC050281
GGTGTGGGTGTTGTGGTTGCCCGCCGGGCGGGTTGCTAGAGGTGTGGCCGCCTCTCCCTCTCTTCTCCGGCGTGTTTGGGTCGGGGGGCGCGGCCCCCCCCCCCCCCCCCACGGCGGTCAGGTGGTCGCGGGCTCGGGCTCGGGTTGTGGTGCCGGGCTGGCCGGTGGTGGAGCGGCGGCGATGGCCTCCAGTTCGGTGCGGAACTGAGGGAGCATCCAGCGCAGCGGCTGGTCCAGGACTCTGGCGATGGTCGCCTCGTCGACGCGCAGCAGGTCGGCGATGCGGGCCAGCGCGTCCGGTTCGTCGGTGGCGGCGTGGAGCAGATGCACCACCTCGTGCCGGTGGGCGAAGACGGCCAGTGCGGCGGCCGCCAACCCCGGATCGATCTCGGGCGGACTTGCGATTTCCCCGTTAACAGTCACGCATCATCAACCCGATCCACCCCCGATCGGTTACGTGTCAGTCGTTTCGATCACCCTCCGCCGGGCAACCAGCCGACCTTGCCGATCAGGTACGTCGCCCCCACCAGGGCAGCGATATCGATCAACGTGTGGGCCACGACGAGCGGGCCGACCCGGCCCCAGCGCCGGTACAGGTAGCAGAAGATGACGCCCATGATGACGTTGCCGGCGAAGCCGCCGAGGCCCTGGTACAGGTGATAGGAGCCGCGCAGCAGCGAACTGGTGACCGTCGCCTGGGTGGTCGACCAGCCCAGCTGGTCCAGCCGGTGGTTGAGATACCCGAGGACGATGACCTCCTCGAGTACGGCGTTCTGCACCGCAACGAGGATCAGGATCGGGATGCGCCACCAATAGTCGGGCAGCTGGGACGGGTCGACGGACAGGTTGACGCCGGTGGCGTAGGCGGCGAGGTAGAAGGCCAGTCCTGCTCCGCCCACGCACGCGGCCACCGCGGTGCCGCGGCCGAGGTCGCGGACCCGCTGCCGCAGGTCGAAGCCGATCGTGTGCAGAGACTCGCCGCCGCGGGCCAGGAAATGAGCGACGAGGGCGACCGGAACCAGGGCGTTGACGATCGCGAACACCTGCCACGTGAGGTCCAGCCACGGGCGTCCCGGCGCCCGTGAACCGACGATGACCGCCGTCTGCCCGCTGATCGGCTTGGCCGACGTCAGTACACCGGTGAACGAGATCACCGCGGAGAGGGCCGACGCGCCCAACGACAGCGCCAGGACCAGCCAGATCTCCTTCGTCAGGACCCGCCGGTCGGCCAGGGCGGGCGCGGGTGGTCCGGCGGCCTCACCCGCGGAGCTCGTCATGCCTCAACTATCCACCGCTCCCCCAGCCGAACCGAGCAGGCCCACGACGTGAGTCAGGAGGTCGGCCGGCTCGACCGGCAGCCCGAACTGCGACTGGACCTGAAGGCCGTCCGAGAGCGCGATCAGCAAGGTCGCGATCTGCTCCGGGTCCGCGGACGCAGTGAACGTTCCGGCGGCCTGACGGGCGCGCACGGCGCCGGCCAGCGACTCGCGCAGTCGTGCGTAGCGCTCCGCGAAGTACGGGTTGGACGGGTGCTGTGGGTCGCCGGCCTCGGCGGAGAACGTCGAATAGAGCTGGACCAGACCCGGTACGTCGCTGTTGTGGCGAGTGATCGCGGTGAGTTTGGCGATCAGGTCCGACTCGTCGAAACGGTCGACGTCGGCCTCGTCGCGGGCCCGGAGCACCGCCTCGAAGAGCTTCTCCTTGGAGCCGAAGTAGTGCAGCAGACCCGGCTCGCTCAGGCCGACCGCGGCGGCGAGTTCCTTGGTCGAGGTCTTGCGGTAGCCCTGCCGGGCGATCACCTCGAGCGCCGCGGTCAGGATCTCCTCCCGCTTCGCGACCCCCTTCGCGTACGGACCTCTCGCAGCCATGAGGGCGATGTTACCGAGACCCGGAGCGAAAACCTAGCGATACTCGGTTTTGGCGCGTACAGTCGTCGCATGAACCCCAGCTCAGCCGATCTCGCCGCACTGCTCGGCCGCCTCACGCTCGAGGAGAAGGTCCGGGTCCTGACCGGACAGGACTTCTGGTCGACCCACCCGCTGCCCGGCATCGGCCTGCGCTCGATGGTTCTCTCGGACGGGCCGAGCGGTGTCCGCGGTCCCGTCTGGGACGAGCGCGACCCGTCGCTGAACCTGCCGTCGGCCACCGCCCTCTCCTCGTCCTGGGATGTCGAGGTCGCCCACCGGTACGGCGTCGTGTCGGCACTCGAGGCCCGGCGCAAGAACGTGGACGTCGTACTGGGTCCGACGATCAACCTGCATCGCTCCCCGCTCGGCGGCCGGCACTTCGAGGCGTTCAGTGAGGACCCGGTGCTCACCGCCGACCTGGCCGCCGCCTACGTGGCCGGCATACAGGAGCTGGGTGTCGGCGCGACGCCGAAGCATTACGTCGCCAACGACTTCGAGACCGACCGCTTCACCGCCGACGTCGAGGTGAGTGAGCGGACGCTGCGCGAGGTCTATCTGCTCGCGTTCGAGAAGGCGGTCTCCGAGTCGAAGGCCTGGCTGGTGATGAGCGCGTACAACTCGGTCAACGGGGCGACCGCGACGGAGAACGACCTGCTGGAGACACCGCTCAACACCGACTGGGGTTTCGACGGGGTCGTGGTGAGCGACTGGACCGCCGTACGCAGCGTCGAGAGCGCCAAGTACTCGCAGGATCTGGCGATGCCGGGACCGGTCGGCGCGTGGGGTGATGCGCTGGTCGACGCCGTACGGGCCGGTGAGGTCGAGGAAGAGGCGATCGACCGGAAGGTCCTGCGGCTGCTCGTGCTCGCTGCCCGGGTCGGCGCGCTGGAGGGATACGAGAAGCCGGCCGAGGTGCCGCAGATCGACGGCGTCGCATTCGCCCGGACCGCGGCCTCCGAGGGGTCGGTCCTCCTCCGGAACAACGGAGAGTTGCCGTGGAGCGCGGTCTCGCGGGTGGCTGTGATCGGCCACAATGCGCGGGACGCGCGCACCCAGGGCGGTGGGAGTGCGACCGTCATCCCGTCGTCCGTGGTCTCGCCGCTCGACGGCTTGCGGGCCGCGCTGCCGGATGCCGAGGTCACGTACTCGCTCGGCGCCGTCGTACAGGAAGGTGTCGCCGAGCTACCGCTCGCCACCATGGTCAATCCGGAGACCGGGCAGCCGGGCGCACGGGTTCGATTCCTGGACGCCGAGGGTGCCGAGTTGTTCGCCGAGGACCGGCTCTCCAGCGCGCTGGTCTACCTCGGCGGCGATGCACCGATCGCCGAGACCTCAGTCGTCGAGTTCCACACCACCTACACCCCGGCCGAGTCCGGCGCGGTTCTGCTCGGCTTCGCGTCCGTCAACCGCGGCCGGATCTTTGCCGACGGCAAACTCCTCCGCGAGGACGTCGCCGTACCGGTGGGGACGGATCTTGGTGCGGCGCTGCTGTCGCCGCCGTCGATCTCGGCGCCGCTGGAGGTGACCGCCGGCCAGGCCGTCGAGGTTCGAGTGGAACTCGACCTGTCCAAGCGTGACGGCGGACTCGGCAACGCCATGAGCATCACGGTGGGCGTTGAGCCGGACCGCTCGGACCCGCAGGCGTTGATCGACGAGGCCGTCGCGGCGGCCGCGGCGGCGGATGTCGCGGTCGTGGTGGTCGGGACCAACTCGAAGGTCGAGTCCGAGGGCTACGACCGCAGTTCGCTCGCACTTCCCGGCCGTCAGGACGACCTGGTCCGGGCCGTGGTCGCGGCCAACCCGCGCACGGTCGTGGTCGTCAACGCAGGCTCGCCCGTGCTGCTGCCCTGGCGTGGCGAGGTTGCCGCGCTCCTGGTCACCTACTTCGGTGGCCAGGAGTACGGCAACGCCTTGGCCGACGTACTGCTCGGCGTCGTGGAGCCCGGCGGCCGGCTGCCGACCACGTGGCCGCGCGAGGAGGCCGACGTACCGGTGATCGACGTGACACCACGCGACGGGATCGTCCGGTACGACGAGGGAGTCCACATCGGGTACCGCGCCTGGCTGAAGGCCGGCACCGAGCCGGCGTTCGCCTTCGGCCACGGCCTCGGCTACACGACCTGGGAGCTCACCGACCTCCGCGCGGTCGATCCGTCGTCGGTCGCGCTGACCGTCCGCAACACCGGCGACCGCGCCGGCAAGCACGTCGTCCAGGTATACGCCGAACGCCCTTCGACTGCTGTGGATCGTCCGGCCCGCTGGCTGGCCGGCTTCGCCGTCGTACGTCTCGCCGCGGGCGAAGCGCGGGAGCTCACCGTCCAGCTCCACAACCACACCTTCGAGCACTGGGACAACGGCTGGACCACCGAACCCGGCACCTTCACGCTCCGCGCCGGCTCGTCGGTCACCGACCTCCCGCTCGCCTGCCCGATCGAAATCCGCTGACCGGCGCCGGTCGTCGTACGACGCGACGACCGGTGTCGGACTGCCAGTACAAGACCGAGCGTCCGGACCGGCGACGTTCGAGAAGACCCGCATCGGTCAGCACCCGCAGGTGGTCCGACACGGTGGCCAGCGAGAGACCGGTGGTCGCGACCAGGACCGTCGTACTGACCGGCTCCGCCGCCTCGACCAGGATGCGGGCCCGGTTACGGCCGAGCAGTTGCACGAGTGGCTCGGCCGGTACCTCGGTCCCGGCGAAGATCCCGGTGACCGGATAGGTCAGCGCAAATCGGTCCGGTTTGCGCCAACTCACATTGACGCCCGGACTGTGGGCCGCGATGAACATCAGGTCGCGACCCCGCACGTCCGTGGTCGGGTAGTCCCAGCGGTTCACCTGGATCCGCCCGTCTCCCAGCCAGCGGACGTCCGGACCGAGCCCACGCAGTACGCCGGACCACCCCTGCTCGCTGAGTCTCGACGTCCGCGACACGATGTCGGCCTGCAGCACCCGCAGCCGCCGCGGCCAGTCCGGCTCGACCGTCTCCGCCCACACCCAGCGCAGCAGGTCCGCAGCTTCAGCCGCGAGCCCTGTCGAGGTCAGCAGAATCTCGGGCAGCGGCGTCCGTGCGACGCTGAGATCGGCGCGGATGTGGTCGTCGTTCAGGCTCGTCAGCAACTCGAGCTCGTCGGCCAGCACCTGATCCGGATCGAGGGGCGGCACGGTCAGGAAGTCGGCGACCCAACTGCGGCCGAACGCGTTCTCGACGAGCGCGGCCCAGACCGGCCGGGCGGCCAACTGGGCCTCGAACGCGGCCTTGTGCTGGTCCTTCCAGGCCCGGAACCACGGCTCGACCGGCCGCTGCAGCAGCTTCAGCGCGGACACGGTCTCGGTCAGCTGCGACGTCCCGAACCTGGCCAGGGCCAGAGTGTCGGCGTCGACGAGGAACTCGGACAAGGTTTCGCCTCCACCCGAAACTGTAGGGCGCGGACGCGCTGCCGTCGAAGCTGCCGGACATGAGCACCTACCGGGAGATCTTCAGGAACGCCGAGTTCCGCAACCTCTGGGTCAGCAGCGCCCTCGGCAACGCGTCGTCAACGATGACCAGCCTCACGCTCGCGCTGATGGTCGACGCCGCGACCGGGTCGGCCTTGCTGGCCGCCTTGGTCATGTTCGGCCCGTCGCTGGCCCAGGTGCTCGGCGCCTCCACGCTGATGTCAGCCGCCGACACCGCACGACCGCGGCGAGTCCTGACAGCACTCGCCACCCTGTCGACCGCGGCGGTCGCCGCCCAGGCTGCCCTCGATCTCACCGCTGGGATGCGGCTCCTCCTCGCACTCCTGGTGGCCTACGGGCTCTCGATCGGAGGTGGCGTCCGCTGGGGACTGCTGAACGAGGTGGTCGACGAGGACCAGTTCATCCTCGGCCGATCCGCGATGAACCTGTCGGTCGGTGCCATGCAGATCGCCGGCTTCGGCATCGCCGGATTGTTGCTGCAGGCACTGAGCCCGGCGACCGTGCTGTGGATGGCGACGGCCTGCTCGGCGCTGAGCATCCCCGTGCTCCGCTTCGGTCTGCACGATCGCGCACCGCGACGCAGGGCCCGGACCAGCCTCGGCGAGACCTGGCGAGGCAACCGCCGTCTCCTCGGCCAGACCAGAACCCGGCCGCTGCTGCTCGCCCTGTCGCTACCGAACGGCCTGATCGTCGGCTGCGAGGCCCTGTTCGTCCCGTACGCCGGTCCGCGCGCGGGCTGGCTGCTGGCCGCGGGAGCCGCCGGGATGATGACCGGCGATCTCGTCGTCGGCCGCTTCCTCAACCCGTCCGGTCGTCGTACCGCCGGTCGTTGGTTGCGGTACCTGCTCGCTTTCCCGTTCCTCGGGTTCGCCTTCGACCTGCCGATCGGCGTACTCGCGGCTCTGGTCGCTGTCGGCAGTAGCGGCTATTCGGCATCCTTGTCGCAACAGGAGGTGCTGGTCGAGCTGACGCCGGCCGACCTCCGCGGGCAGGTGCTCGGCCTCGAGTCCGCGCTCCGGATGACAGCGTTCGGGATCTTCGCGATCCTGGCCGGCACGCTCGCCGACCTCACCGCGCCGGCACCCTCGATCACCGCCTTCGCGGCCGCGTCATTGCTCGTCTCGCTCGTCCTCACCCGCCCGCTGGCGAAGGTGATGCGGCCCGGTGGCCGGATAGTCTCGCCGCATGGAGATAGCGCGGCTGAGGAAGGTCTCCAAGCGGTACGGCCGACGCGAGGTTCTGACCGACGTCGATCTGCACCTGCAGGAGGGTGAGTTGCTGGCTCTCGTCGGCGCCAACGGTTCCGGCAAGTCGACGGTGCTGAAGCTGATGGTCGGCCTGTCCCGGCCGACGACCGGCACAGTACGGCGTACTGCGCAGATCGTCAGCTACGTACCCGACGTCTTCGCGTCGCACGACCGCCTCTCGGCCTCCGCTTATCTGCGGCACATGGGACGAATCCGTGGCCTCACCGCCCGGGCTGCCCGGCAACGGTCCGGCGAACTTCTGGACCGGCTCGCACTGAGCGGCGGCGCGGACACTCCGATGCGGAAGCTCTCCAAGGGCAACGCGCAGAAGGTCGCGCTCGCCCAGGCACTGCTCAAGCCACCGCAACTGCTCGTCCTCGACGAACCCTGGTCCGGCTTGGACACCACGGCCCACGGGACGCTCCGGGAACTGCTCACCGAGACGGCCCGCGAGGGTGGCGCGGTCGCGTTCACCGAACACTCGGACCAGGTCGTGAAGTCAACGGCCACGAGGGTCTGCGAGATCCATCAGGGCAAGCTCGTCCAACGCACCACGAGCCCACCGCACCAACTGACGGAGATCGAGCTGATCCCCGGCACCGACCTCGAGTGGTCACACCAGCCCGACGTTCTCGAGGTACGACGACACGACGCCGGCGTCACGTTGATCCTGCCGACCGGCAGCCACGACGCCGCGTTGCTGACCGCCCTCAATCACGGCTGGTCAGTGGTCTCGGTTCGGCAGGTGAAGCCCGAGTGAGCGCCCTCTACCGGTATCTCCTGGCCAGCGTCCTGCTGTCCCAGCGTTACTTGCCGCCGACCCTGATCTTCCTCGCCGCGCTCGCGGTCGGCGTCACCTCGGACAACGGTCCGCTCCAGGCGTCGTACGCGTTCTGTGTGCTGGCCATGCTGATCTGCAGCACCTGGCTGGCCGTCAGCATCGTCAACCACGAGGACCCGACCCAGCGCAAGATCACGCTGGTGATGATGGGCGATTCCCTGCGCGTGCTCGCGATCACGGTCGCCGTCGTACTCACCTGGAGCATCCCGCTCATCGCGGTCGGGCTGATCTATCCGATCGTCACCGGCAAGCACGTCATCACCACCGGCAACCTGACCGTCGGCGCCGTCGCCCAACTGGCCGCCGCGATGATCGGTACCGCGATCGGTCTGCTGTGCTCCCGCCTGGTCATCCCCCGTATCGGCATCGCGACCCTGACCGCGGCCGCCGCGATCCTCGTCGTCCTGCTGATCCGCTGGGTCTCCCCGATCCGCCCGATCATGACCCTGCTGTCCAACGACCACACGGCGACCGAGGACGCCGTACCGCTGACTCTCCTGACCGTTCTCTGCGCAGCCATCCTCGCCGCCGCCCTCCTCGCGACTCGCGGCATCGCCGACCGCAAGGAGTGACGCACCATGCGAAGTTGTGGTCGGGTCTTGCGTTGGGGCGCACACTGACCGCATGGGGGGATCGGACGGAGACCATGGATCGCTCCCCGGCCGCGACCGGGAGCAGGCGTTGCTGGCTCGCGCGTTACGGAGTGCTGCCGAGGGCAGTCCACGGGCGCTGTTCGTCCACGGCGAGGCAGGCGTCGGCAAGACGCGGCTGGTCCGAGATGCCTGCCAGGCTTCGCAGTTGCGAACGGCGTGGGGCAGTTGCGTCCGTTTCGCCGGCGCCGAGGTTCCGTACACGCCCATCGCCGGTGTGCTTCAGGACTGGCTGAACAGCGCAGGACCGACCGAGCGGGACGAGGTCCTGGCCGGCGCCGACGAACTCGCGGCCCTGCTCCCCTCGATCGGCTTCGGTACGGCGATCGCCGGCGGACGACTGGTGCCCCTGGTCGATCTCGTCATCAGCCGGCTGACCGACCGCCGGCCCACGGTGGTGGTCGTCGACGATCTGCAATGGGCGGACGCGGCGTCCCTCGATGTGCTCGCCTACCTGATCGCAGGTTTCCGGAACCAGCCGTTGGCGCTGATCGCCACCTGCCGCGACGAGGCACGGTCCGAAGGACACCCCCTGCACGACTGGCTGGCTGACATGCGCCGGATGCCGTCGTTCGAGGAGATCCACCTGGAGCGGCTGGACCTCGAATCGACAGCGGATCAGATCGCCGGCCTGACCCGGCATCCGCGGGATCTTGAACTGGCCGCGCGGGTGCAGGCGATGTCCGACGGCAACCCGTACCTGACCGAACTGCTCGTCCGCGATCTCCCGAACCCGCAGACCACTCCCGTCGCCGTGCCGGACGCCTTGCGGGAGGCGCTGATCGCCCAATGGAATCGCCTGTCCCGGGAATCCAGGGACCTCACCCGTCTACTCGCGGCCGCCGGCCGACCGGTACCGCTAGCTGTCCT
This sequence comes from Kribbella sp. NPDC050281, assembly GCF_040655855.1. Taxonomy (NCBI): domain Bacteria; kingdom Bacillati; phylum Actinomycetota; class Actinomycetes; order Propionibacteriales; family Kribbellaceae; genus Kribbella; species Kribbella sp. NPDC050281. Next base: position 8,973 of record NZ_JBFAKS010000009.1, read on the forward strand.
GACCAGAGTCGCCGGAGAGCACGGCATCAACCCCGAGTACGTGACCGACTGCCTGACCGAGGCCGAGACCCACGGTGTCATCGAGTCGACCAGCGGCACACCATGGTTCCGCCATCCTCTGATCGCCGACATCCTGTACGACGGTCTCCCGCCGACCGCGGCCGGGAAGGTGCATGCGACATACGTGCGAGTGCTGGAGGCCACCCCTGACGCAGCCGCCGCCGACCTGGCCGCGCACAGCCACTTGGCCGGACGGACCGACGACGCCTTCCGATGGTCGCTGCAGGCGGCTGACGAGTCAGCCCGCTTGCATGCGGCGGCGGAAGAAGCGATCCATCTGCGCCGCGCGTGCGACCTGTGGGCGTCCGTCTCGGTCCGCGGCTCGACGCCCGACCGGATCCAGTTACTGCGGCGAACAAGTGCGGCGTACTCGAGGATCGGCGAACCCGGCGAGGCGGTCGCCTTGCTCGACCGAGCTCTGACGTTGGTCGACCGAGAGGCTGAGCCCCTGCTGGCCAGCGCGATCCTCACGAGTCGGTCGAGGGCGCGTTCACGTGATGGCGCGCCCTCGGATCTGGCCGACGCGCAGGCGGCTGTGGACCTCGGCTCATCGGACCCGGACAGCCCTGAGTACGCGATGGCGCTGGCCGAGACGATGCATGCTCAACAGGCGGTTGAGGTCGCCGAGCGGTCGGGCTCTGAGGACGCGCTGACGAGAGCACTCGGCAAGCGCGCGGCCGCGACATACCTGCGAAATCCGTCCGACGCGCTGGCAGATGCCACACGAGCCGCGCAGCTCGCGTTGTCGCACGGAAACCTGCGCGACCTGCAGGACGCGACGGTTGGCCGGCTCAATGCTCTGATCCAACTCGGCCGGTACGACGAGTTCCTGCAGGAGGGCGTGACGGCGTACTGGCACCTGACCGACGGCGGCGCCGGCAAGTCCTGCCACGCCCTGGTCTTCCTGCTGATCGAGGGACTGCTGGATTCCGGTCGGTGGGACGAGGCGCGAGCGATGGTCCGGACGGCGCTGGCCGCTCGCTGCTCCGGTATCACCGGCGCCGGCGTCCGAGTGGCTGCCGCACTCCTCGCCGCGAGGTCGGGTCAGGACGCCGAGGCCGAACTGCATCTGGCGCGGGCCGGCGAACTCGCACCCGGCACCGTGCGCGATCTCCGGGAGGGCTTCGGAACGCCGCCGGCCGAACGCCTCGGGCAGCCAGGGCCGGCGTGACACAACGCGGCTGACGATCCCGCCGACCATGACCATGGTCGGCGGGATCGGACGGAGTCAGGACACTAGCGGCTGAAGCCGGCAGTCAGTCCGCTGAGGAGCTGGCGGCGGCCGAGGGCGTAGAGCAGGACGATCGGCAGCGTGGTCAGCATGACCGACGCGAGGACGGCGGGGACGTTCACGCTGTACTGGCCTTGGAAGGTCCACAACGCCAACGGCAGGGTCCGCTTGTCAGGGCTCTGGGTCAGGATCAGCGGGAGCAGGAAGCCGTTCCAGACGGCGAGGCCGTTGTAGATGCTGACCGTGACGAGTGCCGGCCGGGTCAGCGGCAGCGCGAGCTTGCGCATCATGTCCCACTCGGTCGCGCCGTCGACGCGCATCGACTCGAAGAGCTCCTTCGGTACGTCGCGGATGAAGTTCGTCAGCACGAGCACCGACAGCGGGATCGAGAACGCGACCGACGGCAGGATGAGTGCCAGCAGGCTGTCGTAAAGCTGCATCCGGATGATCAGCAGGTAGACCGGGATGATGGTGGCCTGCAGCGGGATCGCCAGCCCCATCAGGAACAGGCCGTTGACCCCGGCAAGGAAGCGGCCGCCGGCTCCGCGGATGATCGCGTACGCCGCCATGAACGAGATCGCGACCGCCGGGATGATGGTGCCGACCGTGACGATCACACTGTTCAGGAAGTACCGCGGGAAGTCGGACTCGATCACCAGTTTGTAGTTGTCCATCGTCGGGGCGCCCGGCAGGGCGAACGGGTTCTGGGTGAAGTAGTCGCTCTGGTCCTTGAAGCTCGTGACGACGATCCAGTACAGCGGGATCAGCACGATCGCCAGCCAGATCCAGGCCGCCAGACCGCCGAACCAGTTCAGCTGCAGCAGCTTGTGGGCACGGACAGGCCCGCCACGCGCGCGCCGGGACGCCGTACTCGTGCTGCTGGTGGCCACGGCCATGTCACGCACCTTCCTGCTGGCTGGCGGTCGTACTGCCACCGAGCCGGCGCAGCAGCAGAGCCAGAGCCAGGCCGAGCAGAACGAGGACGACGGCGATCACACTCGCCGGGCCCATCTGGTTCGACATGAATCCGGTCTTGTACATGTCCAGGGCGAGAACCTCGGTGGCGTCGCCCGGTCCGCCCGCGGTGAGCACGAAGATCAGGTCGAAGAAGGTCAGCGAGCCGACCACCATCAGCGTCGACGACGTGATGATCGTGTACTTCAGCTGCGGAATCGTGATGCTGAAGAACTGCCGGACCCGGCCGGCGCCGTCGATCGAGGCCGCCTCGTACATCGTGGTCGGGATCGCCCGAACCCCACCTTGATAGATCAGCGAGTGGAACGGGATGAACTGCCAGGAGACGATGAAGACGACCACCCCGACGGCGAGGTTGCTCTTGCCGAGCCAGTCCTGGGTCAGGAAATCGAGGTGCAGCCCCGGGCCCAGACCGAAGTTCGGGTCGAGCAGAGCCTTGTAGGTGATGGCGATCGCGGCCGAGCTGAGCAGCAGCGGAATGAAGTAGAGCACGGCCAGCAACGCACGGTACCGCTGCCGTCCGGCCAGGAACGTGCCGAGCAGCAGGCTCATCGGAGTCTGCACCAGCCACGACAGGATCATGATCTCGAACGTGACGAAGATGCTGTGCGGCAGCGAGCCGTCGGTGAGCACGGACCGCCAGTTGGACAGGCCGGCCGGGGTGATCGCGCCCAGGCCGTCCCAGTGGGTGAAGCTGAGGACGAGTACGCCGATCAGCGGGACGACGCCGAAGAGGACGAACATCAACAGCGCGGGCAGCACCATCCAGGCGACCGGACCGCTCCGCCCGGCGGCGGAGCGGGCGCCGGACGAGACCTTCCGCCCGGTCGGCGGCGCGACGGGCGGAGCGGTCACGGTCATGGGGCTTGCCTGCCTGGACCGAGGCGTGGCATCAGCACGGTCACTGGCCGATCACCGCGTTCATGTTGTCGGCGAACTGCTGCGGGGAGATCGACAGCTGGAACAGCTTGGCGATGTTGTCGAGCAGCGTCTCGGCCTGGGTCGGGCTGAGCGCCTGGTCCCAGGACTGGGCGAAGGTCTTCGCGTTCGCCGAGGTGTCGTAGACGAAGTTCAGCCACGCGGCGTCGTTCTTGTCGGTGATCGAGGAGAGCTTGTCCTTGGAGCTCTTCGCGACCGCGATGTTGCCCGACTTCACCCACGCGTCGATCGAGGCGTCGTCGAGGGTGTTGTTGGCCAGGAACTTCTTCGCGTTGTCCTTGTCGGCCTGGCTGGCCTTCGAGGAGATCGACAGGTACTGGCCGGGGTTGCCGACGGTGTCGGTCGGGTCGCCCTTGCCGCCGTCGACCGGCGGGAAGTTCATGTAGCCCAGGTGCCCACCGGTGACGAAGTCCTTTCCGGAGGCCTTCATGTTGCCGTAGGTCCAGGCACCGTGCAGCATCATCGCGGCCTTGCCGGTGTAGAGCAGCGCCTGGTCGGCGTTGGAGTCGGCGGTGATCGAGGAGAAGCCCTTGATGAAGCCGTTCGCCTTGATCAGCTTCTGCATCTCGTCGAGCGCCTTGAGTGCGGACGGGTCGGACCAGCCGTCCTTCTTGCCCTCGTAGATGCTCTGGAAGACCTCGCTGCCGCCGATCCGGTCGAACAGGAACTCCAGCCACATCATGTTGGTCCAGCGCGACTGACCGCCGAGCGAGAACGGCGCGATGCCCTTGTCGTTGAACTTCGGCACCAGGTCCATGATGTCGCCCCACGACTGCGGGGGTTCGGCGCCGATCTTCTCGAACGAGCGCTTGTCGTAGAACAGCACGATGGGCGTGACGGTCTCGACCGGCATCGCGTAGATCTTGCCGCCCACGGTGGCCGCGCCGAACGCGGACGGGAAGATCGAGTTCTTCAGGTCGCCGTTCTGGCCGAACCAGTCGGTCAGGTCCTCGACCTGGCCGGCGTCGACGTAGGCCTTCAGGCCGCCGCCGCCCCAGCCCCAGATCAGCGTCGGACCCTGGCCGGCGCCGATCGCGGTCTTGATCTTCGCCTTGAAGGCGTCGTTCTGGAACTTGGTGGTCTTGATCTGGCTGCCCGAGTTCGCGTCGTTGAACCGCTTGGCCTGCGCGTCCCGGATCGCCTCCTGCGGCTGGCCGGTGAGGTACCAGTACGTCGTGCCGGTGCCGGCAGCCGCGCCGGTGGTCGAACCAGGTGTGGTCTTCGGGCCGGAGCTACCGCACGCCGCGAGGCCGGCCGCCAGTGCGCCCCCGCCGACGAGGCCGAGGAACGTACGCCGAGATGTCGCCATGGGATCCACTGTGATCTCCGTACTCCATGCTGCTCCGCCGGTCGCGGAAGCACCGGACAAATAAAAGATGTTTCGTAACGTAGATTTCGAACATGTCGCTGTCAAGACTTGAACTACCGGCTCTTTGCGGTCACAGTGAGGTCACGGAATCGCCTGGTCACACAGGTGATTCCCAGACTTCGTGACGACGCCGACGATCACTGAAACTTTCGAAACTTTTTCGATACTTTGTCACAACCAAAGGCCCCGATTTAGGGAGAATTTCTTGTCCAGCTCGAGCGACCAGCCGTGGCGGGACCCGGGACTGCCGGCCGACAAGCGGGTCGAACTGCTCCTGCAGGCGATGACGCTGCGGGAGAAGATCGCACAACTCGGCAGCCGCTGGGCGGGCAACGACATGGCCGACGCCGAGCTGCCCACGGACGAGACCATCAACGTCGCGCCGATGGAGGACGTCTTCGCCACCGGTGCCGCGCCGTCGCTGGCCGAGGCGAGCCGGGACGGCCTCGGCCACCTGACCCGGGTCTGGGGCAGCGTCCCTCGAACGGTCGAGCAGGGCGTGGCCGAACTGATCCGGCAGCACGAGGTCGTGCTCGAGAGTTCCCGGCTCGGGATCCCCGCGCTCGTTCATGAGGAGTGCCTGACCGGATTCACGACGTACGGCGCGACCGTCTACCCGGCGTCGATCGCGTGGGGCGCGACGTTCGATCCGGAGTTGGTCGAGCAGATGGCAGCCGCGATCGGCCGTGACATGGCCGCGGTCGGCGTTCATCAAGGGTTGTCGCCGGTGCTGGACGTGGTCCGCGACTATCGGTGGGGGCGCGTCGAGGAGACGATCGGCGAGGATCCGTACCTGGTCGCGATGCTCGGCTCGGCGTACGTCCGCGGACTGCAGAGCGCGGGCGTGCTGGCAACGCTGAAGCACTTCGCCGGGTACTCCGCGTCCCGGGCCGGCCGCAACCACGGGCCGGTGTCGATGGGACGGCGCGAGTTGCTCGACATCATCCTGCCGACGTTCGAGACCGCGATCGCGACGGCCGGCGCCGGATCGGTGATGAGCTCGTACTCCGACATCGACGGGCTGCCGGCGAGCGCGGATTCCTGGTTGTTCACCGAGGTCCTCCGCAACGAGTGGGGGTTCGGCGGCACGGTGGTCTCGGACTACTGGGCCGTCCCGTTTCTCGCGTCGATGCACCGGGTCGCCGCCGACAACGCCGACGCCGGCGCGGTCGCGCTGACAGCCGGCACCGATGTCGAACTGCCGGACACCATCGGCTTCGCCGGCCTGCTGGACAAGGTGAAATCGGGCGAACTGTCCGAGGAACTGATCGATCGCGCGGCCCGTCGGCTGCTGTTGCAGAAGGCCCGGCTCGGTCTGCTCGATCCCGACTGGACCCCGGCGGGCTCGGTCGGCGATGCGGCGACCGACCTCGACTCGGCCGAGAACCGGGCCATTGCGCGGCAGCTCGCCGAGCGGTCGGTCATCCTGCTCGACGCGGGGTCGTCGTTGCCCCTGTCAACGGACCTGCGCCGGGTCGCGGTGGTCGGGCCGTGTGCCGCCGATCCGCGGACCCTGATGGGTTGCTACGCCTTTCCCAACCACGTCCTGCCGCGGTACCCGGACCGTGGCCTCGGCGTCGAGGTGGTCACGCCGGTCGATGCCCTGCACAACGAACTCCCGGACGTCGAATTCCTGTCTGCCAAGGGATGTGACGTCATGGGAGACGACCGCTCCGGGTTCGAGGCCGCCGTCGCCGCTGCGCGCGACGCCGATCTCTGCATCGCGTATGTCGGTGATCTCTCCGGACTGTTCGGCCACGGTACGTCCGGCGAAGGCTGTGACGCCGAGGACCTGCGGTTGCCGGGAGTCCAGGGCGAGCTGCTCGACCAGTTGCTTGCCACCGGCAAGCCTGTCGTCGTCGTGGTCGTTTCCGGGCGTCCCTATGCGCTGGGTGACATCGCGGATCGAGTCGCCGGACTCGTGCAGGCGTTCATCCCCGGTCAGGAGGGTGCCGCCGCGATCGCCGGCGTACTGAGCGGCCGCATTGTGCCCAGTGGCAAGCTGCCGGTGCAGATCCCGCGGCACGTGGGCGGGCAGCCGGGGACCTATCTGCAGCCGGCCTTGGGCAGTGTCGAGAGCGCGGGCATCAGCGGCCTGGAGGCCGCGCCGCTCTTCCCCTTCGGGTACGGAGCGTCCTACACGACGTTCGAGGTCGGTGACCTGCGGCTGAGCGCGACGGAGATCGGGAACGACGGTGAGTTCACCGCGACTGTCCGGGTCCGCAACACCGGCAACCGGGCCGGTGACGAGGTCGTCCAGCTCTATTTGCACGATGTGGTGGCGCGGATTGCGCGGCCGCTGAAACTGCTGACCGGGTTCGCTCGGGTCTCGCTCGAGCCGGGTGCGGCGGTCGATGTCACCTTCCGGGTGCACTCGGAGCGCACGGCGTACACCGGGCCGGATCTGCGCCGGATTGTCGAGCCCGGCGCCATCGAAGTGATGCTCGGCACGTCGTCGCAGGACCTGCCGTGTCGCGCTGTCGTCCGGATCACCGGAGATGTGAGGGTGGTGGGTCACGAGCGCATGCTGACCACGCCGGTCGACCGCACCCCGGTCACCGCCGATGCCCCGGGAGGAGGGTGATGAGATGTCACGGTTGAAGGGACGCGTCACCCTGGCCACCGTCGCCGGCACCGCCGGGGTGTCGATCGCCACGGTCTCCAAGGTGCTCAACGGGCGCAGCGACGTCTCGCCGGTGACCCGGGCGCGGGTGCAGGAGATCCTGGAGAAGCACGGGTACGTCGGCCGCCGCCCGGAGACGGTCGAGCGGGAAACGGTCGAGTTGTTCTACCAGGGCATCGTCAACGCGTACTCGGTCGAGGTGATCCAGGGCGTCGTCGACGCCGGCCAGGCAGCCGGGGTCGACGTCATACTGAACGCACATCCGCCGCACCCGCAGACGTCCAGCTCCGGACGGGCGGCCCGGTGGATCCGCGAGGTGATCGCGTCCGGGCGGCGGGCCGCCATCGGGATCACCAGTGAGCTGGCCGACGCCGACCTGGCCGCGCTGTCGCGGGCCCGGCTCCCGCTCGTGGTCGTGGACCCGGCCAACATCCCGCAGCCCGACGTGACCAGCGTCGGCTCCACCAACTTCGCCGGCGGCATGGCGGCGACCCAGCACCTGCTGTCGCTCGGCCACCGGCGGATCGCGTACGTCGGCGGTCCGCCGACGTCAGGCTGCAACCAGGCCAGGATGAGCGGGTTCCGGAGTGCGATGGAGGCGGTCGGTGCCGCGGTGCCGTCCGACTACATCTGGCTCAGCGACTTCCTGTACGACGACGGCCTCGCCGGCGGAGCGGCACTGCTGGACCTACCCGACCGGCCGTCCGCGATCTTCGCCGGCAGCGACGAGGTCGCGCTCGGCGTACTGGAAGCAGCCCGCGCCCGCGGTCTGCGAGTCCCCGAGGACCTGAGCGTGGTCGGCTTCGACGACACCCAGATCGCGCGGCTCGCGTCGCCGCCACTGACGACGGTCAAGCAGCCCCTGCGCGACATGGGAGCAGTCGCCCTCCGCACCGCGTTGCAACTCGCCGCCGGCGAGAAGGTTGCCTCACACCACGTCGAGCTGGCCACCACCCTGATCGTCCGAGGCTCCGCCGCCCCCAACCGGATCCGCTCGGTCTCCTGACCGCTATTCCTTGTCTTGGGCAACGATTTCGGGTTGGTCCTGGGTGGCGGCCCAGCTGGCCAGCAGCTGGAACGCGTCCGCGGTCGGTGAGCCGGCCGGCGCGGTGTAGACGACCAGGGCCAGGCCGGGGTCGGACGGGAACTCCATCGCCTCGAAGTTGATCTCGAGGTCGCCGACCACCGGATGGTGCAGCTTCTTCACGCCGGTGCGGTGGAAGCGGACGTTGTGCGCTGCCCACCGGGTCCGGAACGTCTCACTGCGGGTGGACAGTTCGCCGATCAGTTCGGTCAGTGCCTTGTCGTGCGGGTTCTTGCCGGCCTCGGATCGCAGCACCGCCGCGATGTCGTCGGCCGCGCGTTCCCAGTCGACGAAGAACTCCTGTGCGGCCGGGTCGAGGAAGATGAACCGGGCCGTGCTGGCCGGGCGGCGCGGATCGGCGAACATCGGCGCGTAGAGCGCGCGGGCCATCCGGTTCGCCGCCATCACCTCGAACCGCGCGGTGCGGATCCAGGCCGGCGCATCGGTGATCGCGTCCAGGATCTGCTGCAGGGCCGGGCGAACGCCTTTCACCGCCGGGCGGCGCCGTACCGGGGTGGCGTCGGACTCGCGGGCGAGTGCGAACAGGTGCGTGCGCTCGGCGTCGTCCAGTTGCAGCGCGCGGCAGAGAGCCTCGAGAACGCTCTCCGAGGCGCCGGACAGGTTTCCCCGCTCCAGCCGGACGTAGTAGTCGACCGAGACGCCCGCCAGCAGGGCGACCTCCTCGCGCCGCAGACCCTTCACCCGGCGATTGCCGCCGTACACCGGCAGGCCGGCCTGCTCGGGGGTGAGCCGGGCACGGCGGGAGCTGAGGAATTCCTTGATCTCGGCTCGGTGGTCCATGCCGTCAACACTACGGACCGTCGCGATCGCAAAGGAGGCACTGGCGTTACCTGGAACGACAGTGACTCCCCCGCCCACGCTCCGTGACCTTCACTGGGACCATGCGAGCGACTTACATGTACAGCGCCGGCGACGTACGGGTGATCGACGTACCGGACCCGGTGATCCAGCAACCAACCGATGCAGTGGTGCGGGTGACCGGCTCCTGTATCTGCGGCAGTGACCTGCACCCGTTCCACAACCTGCCGGCGCTACCCGGCGGCAAGTCGATGGGACACGAGTTCGTCGGCGTGGTCGAGGACGTCGGTGCCGACGTGGCGACGCTGCGGAAGGGTGACTTCGTCATCGCACCGTTCGCCTGGTCCGACGGGACGTGCGACTTCTGCCAGGAGGATCTGCAGACGTCGTGCCGGCACGGCGGGTTCTGGAACGCGAACGGCGTCTATGGCGGTCAGGCGGAGGCGGTCCGGGTTCCGCTCGCGGACGGGACGCTGGTGAAGGTTCCAGCGGGCGAGGATTCCGGGCTGCTGCCGTCGTTGCTCACCCTGTCGGACGTCTACGGCACGGGTTACCACGCGGCTCTGAAGGGCGGCGTCGACGAGCGCACCTCGGTCACGGTCATCGGCGACGGCGCGGTCGGCCTGCTCGCCGTACTGTCGGCCCGGCAACTAGGTGCCCAGCGCATCATTCTGATGGGGCGGCACAAGAAGCGGACCGACCTCGGCGTCGAGTTCGGCGCGACCGAGGTCGTCGCCGAGCGGGGCGAGGAAGGCATCGCCAAGGTCCGTGAACTCACCGGCGGCGACGGCACCCACGTCGTACTCGAGGCCGTCGGCCACATGCCGGCGTACGAGCAGGCTGTTGGTGTTGTTCGCCCCGGCGGCGTGATCAGCCGTGTCGGCGTACCCCAGTACCTCGACGCTCCGGTGGGCTTCCCCAGTCTGTTCGGCCCCAACATCACGTTGACCGGCGGACCGGCGCCCGCCCGCGCCTACATCGAACGTCTGCTGCCCGGCGTCCTGTCCGGAAAGGTCAACCCTGGCAAGGTGTTCGACCAGACCGTCACCTTGGACCAGGTCCCCGAGGGCTACCGCGCCATGGACAACCGCGACGCCCTCAAGGTCCTGATCCGGTGACCCGGTCAGGGCAAGACCGCTAGCCGGCAGTGACCGAACCGTGACATTTGGTAAGATCGTTGGGCAGATGTGTTAATTCCGTGACGAAAATGTCCCGGTGAAGCCCCTCCGGGACTAATCTGCCGGACCATGCACAGACGCGCGCCGGCCCGCCCCAAGGTCGTCCAGTCAGTGGTTCTCTTCCTGCTGACCAGCGCTCTCGCCGGAGCGCTCGTCGCCGGCCTGGCCCTTCCGCTCGCCGGACTGGCCGGGGTGACCACAGCGAAAGCCCACGACACGGTCCAGTACCTGCCGCAGGACCTCAAGGCGGCGCCGGTTTCCCAGAAGAGCATCATCCAGGCGGCCGACGGCTCGCTCATCGCCACTCTCTACCAGGAGAACCGGGTACCGGTGACGTTGGCGCAGATCAGCCCGCTGATGCGCAAGGCGATCGTCGCGATCGAGGACGACCGGTTCTACGAGCACGGCGCACTGGACCTGAAGGGCACCCTGCGCGCCCTGCTGCGGAACCAGTCGCAAGGTGCGGTCCAGCAGGGTGGCTCCAGCATCACCCAGCAGTACGTGAAGATGAACCTGGTCGAGAAGGCGAAGACACCGGACGAGGCTGCGGCCGCCACGGCCGACACCTACGAACGCAAGGTCGCCGAGCTCCGTTATGCGATCGCCGTCGAGAAGGAGTACTCCAAGGACCAGATCCTGGAGAAGTACCTCAACCTCGCGAACTTCGGTGATGGTGCCTGGGGCGTCGAGGCCGCCGCCTTGCACTACTTCTCCGTGCACGCGTCCCGGCTGACGCTGCCGCAGGCGGCCATGCTCGCCGGTCTGGTGAAGAACCCGACCGGGTACGACCCGACGAACAGCATGAAGCGGGCCAAGGAGCGCCGCGACGTGGTGATCCGGCGGATGCAGGAACTGAACATCGTCACCGCCGCGCAGGCCGCGACCGCGCTGAAGACCCCGGTGATCGATCCGAAGAAGGTCCGCAACGTACCGAACGGCTGCGCGAACTCGAAGTACCCGTTCTACTGCGAGTACATCGTCTCCCAGCTGAAGAACAATCCGAGTTTCGGCAAGACCCCGCAGGCCGCGGAGAACTACCTCGAAACCGCCGGTCTGGTGATCCGGACGTCGCTCGACCCGAGGATCCAGAAAGCGGCCGAGGACTCGATGAAGAAGCATTCCAAGCCCAGTGACCAGGCGGTGGCCGCGGTCACCATCGTCGAGCCCGGCACCGGCCTGGTGAAGGCGATGGCCCAGAGCAAGCCGTACGGCAACAAGAAGGGCCAGACGTCGTACAACTACAACGTCGAGAAGTCCTACGCCGGCGGGTACGGCGGCTTCCAGAACGGTTCGACGATGAAGGCGTTCACGATCGCCGCCGCGATCGAGAAGGGTGTCCCACTCACCTACCGCATCACCTCGCCGCAGCAGATCGACCTGAGCGGCAAGAAGTTCAGCACCTGCAGCGGTACGACGTCCGACCCGGACTACAAGCCGAAGAACTCGACCAAGACGATCCTGGACCCGTCGATGATCGATGCGGCGAAGGCGTCGACGAACACCTACTTCCTGCAGCTGTCCGAGCAGGTCGGTCTGTGCCCGATCGCCACCATCGCGTCCAAGCTCGGCATGCAGGACGCCCAGACGATGAAGCCGCTGCAGCAGGTCCCGTCGTTCACGCTCGGGTCCGCCGGTCTGATCACGCCGCTGATGCTGGCCAACGCGTACGCGACCTTCGCCGCCCGCGGCACGTTCTGCACACCGCTCCTCGTCACCGCGGTCACCACCAGCAAGGGCAAGTCGATCCCGGTCAAGGGCCGCAGCTGCAAGCAGGCGCTCACCCCGAAGGTCGCCGACGGCGTCAACTATGTGCTGAACAAGGTGATGGGCGACGGCGGCACCGGAAGCAGGCTGAAGTTCGGCCGCAGTGACCTGGCCGGCAAGACCGGAACGATCAACGGCAACATCGCCGTCTGGTTCGCCGGCTACTCGTCCAGGCTCGCGGCCGCGTCGGTGGTGGCCGACGCGACGCCGAAGTACACGGACCTGGCCGGGCTGACGCTGAACGGCAAGAAGATCGGGAACGCGTCCGGCTCCGGGACCGCGGGACCGATCTGGGAGACCGCGCTGCAGGGAGCCTTGAAGGGTCTGCCGTCGACCCACTTCGTGCAGCCGGACGACAAGACGATCCGCGGCGACGTGAAGGACCTGCCACAGCTCAAGGGCGTCCTGCCCCCGATCGCGATCGCCCAGCTGCAGCAGTTGGGCTTCCAGGCCGAGGTCGCGCCGGCACCGGTCGACTCGGACGCGCCGGCCGGAACCGTCGCGTACACCAGCCCACGCCAGGAGGACGGCGCACCAGCCGGTGCGAAGATCACGCTGTTCCTGTCGAACGGCAGCAGGGCGATGCCGCCTCCGCCGCCGACGACACCGGGACCGCCCGGTATACCGCCGACGATCCAGCTGCCACCGGGCTGGCCGAACTGCCCGCCGACGGACCCGCACTTCCCGAACTGCCGGAAGCGCTGACCCTGTCCACAGTCGCGGTCGGGTGATCACTAGGCTTGGACCATCACCCGACCGTGAAAGGACTCCCGTGAGCGTCGACGAGCTGACCGCCCAGCGTGACCGTGCCCGCCAGGACTACGAGGCGCTGGTGGCCAAAGGGCTGAAGCTGGACCTGACGCGGGGCAAGCCGTCACCCCGGCAGCTCGATCTTGCCAACGGTCTGCTCGGGCTCGAAGGTGATCCGGTCGGAGCCGACGGGACCGACCTGCGGAACTACGGCGGCCTGAACGGGCTGCCCGAGCTGCGGGCGATCTTCGCGGCGGATCTGCAGGTGCCGGTCGAGCAACTGCTGGCCGCCGGGAACTCCAGCCTCGAGCTGATGCACGACGCCGTAGTGTTCGCACTGCTCGGCCTGGTGCCGGGCGCCGAGCGGCGGTGGGCCGACCAGCCGGAGATCGCGTTCCTGTGCCCGGTGCCGGGGTACGACCGGCACTTCGGCATCTGCGAGCGGTTCGGGATCCGGATGATCCCGGTGCCGATGACGCCGGACGGCCCGGACATGGACGTGGTCGAGCGCCTGGTCGCCGAGGACGCCCGGATCAAGGGCATCTGGTGCGTGCCGAAGTACAGCAACCCCGACGGCTCGGTCTACTCCGACGAGACCGTACGTCGGCTGGCCGCGATGGAGACCGCGGCGCCGGACTTCCGGATCTTCTGGGACAACGCGTACGCCGTACACCACCTGACCGACGCGCCGGCGGAGATCGCCGACGTCCTCGCACTGTGCGCGGAGAACGGCCACCCGGACCGCGCCTTCGTGTTCGGGTCCAGCTCGAAGATCACCTTCGCCGGCTGCGGCGTCGCGTTCTTCGGCTCCTCCCCCGCGAACGTCGAGTGGTGGCTGAGCCACACGGTCAAGCGGAGCATCGGGCCGGACAAGATCAACCAGTTGCGGCACGTCCAGTTCCTCCGCGACGCCGACGGGCTGCACGAGCACATGCGGAACCTGGCCGGCCTGATCCGGCCGAAGTTCGACGCGGTCGACAAGATCCTCACCGCCGAGCTCGGCGGCACCGGGCTGGCGACGTGGACGAGCCCAGCCGGTGGCTACTTCGTCAACCTCGAGGTGGAGGAGGGCTGCGCCCGCGAGGTCGTCGCCAAGGCGAAGGCGGCCGGCATCGCCATCACCCCGGCCGGCGCGACCCACCCGTACGGCGACGACCCGGCCGACCGCACGATCCGGATCGCCCCGACGTACCCGGAACTCCCCGAGGTGGAAGCCGCGATCGCCGGTCTCGCCACCTGTGTCCGCCTGGTCGGCACGGAGAAGCTCCTGGCCGGCTGAGGTCAGGCGGTCGGCAGCTCGAAGATCAAGCAGGTGGAGGTGGCGTGAGCCAGCAGCGCGCCGGCCTCGTCGAACAGCCGTGACTCCGCGACCGCAGTACGGCGGCCGCGGCTGATGATGCCGCCTTCGCAGCGGAGCAGACCCGACCTGATCGTCACGGGCTTGATGAAACGCGTCATCAGGTCCAGCGAGGTGTAGCCGAACCCGGCCGGCAACGTCGAGTGGACGGTGCAGCCGGCGGCCGTGTCGAGCAGGGTCGCGATGATCCCGCCGTGCACGGTGCCGAGCGGGTTGTAGTGGAATTCCTGCGCCGGCATCAACACGGTGACCCGGCCCTCCTCTGCCTCGATCCCGGTGGCGCCGACCAGTTGCAGGATCGGCGGCGCCGGGATCTCGCCGTTGCCCATCGCGTGCAGCATCTCGAGCCCGGACGTGGTCCCGAGCCGCGCAGCGGTCAGCGCCGGGTCGGTCCACGAGAAGGTCCGGCTGCGCGTCTGCTCCTGAGTCTCCGTCATGGACCGAGCTTCACACGCCCGAGCTGGGTCCGTCAACGAGACCTAGCACTCACTACCGTTCAAGCGTATGAAGACAAGGGGTTCCGACCCCGGCACTTGCCTCTGGCGCCGCTCTCGCTAGGCTGCTGCGGGTACTGGGGGAGGTTTGCGTGAGGAAGTTCAACACACCGCCTGACTGGCCCGATCCGCCGACGGCGCGGTGGCGGCCACCGAGACGCTGGCGGCCGAACGAGTCGTGGCCGCCGGCGCCGGCGGGATGGTCCTTCTGGGTCGACGAGCGCGGGCGCCGGGTTCGCGGCCCGTTCGGACGGTACGGAGGTCCGAGCACCGTCAAGCTGGCGGCGATCACGGTGATCCCGCTTGCCCTGATCGGCGCCCTGCTGTACTACCAGCCGTTCAGCAGCGGCGACACGGTCACCTCGGCGACGGCTCCGGAACCAACGACGATCCGGTCCACCTCGGTCGCACCCACCACCGAGTCGCCGACGCTGCGTCGTACCGAGAAGCCGACCCGGCAGATCGAGCGCACGCCGACGTCGACACCGGCACCGTCGGCCACGCCGCAAGGAACGCTGGTCGTCGAGCCAACGGAGCCGCCAACGGGCCCCGGGCCATCAGCGACGCCGAGCGTCTCGTCGACGCCGTCGGCATCGGTCGTGAGCGCGGTCCAGTACCGGGACTGCGCCGAGGTCCGCGCCGCCGGCAAGGCGCCGCTGCATCGCGGCGACCCCGGCTACTCGCGCGACCTGGACCGCAACGGCGACGGCATCGCGTGCGAGCGCGGCAACTCCTGACACGGCCGGGTCACGGCCGGACGACCACCGGCTGGAAGGCTGCCTGCACGTTGGCGCTGGTCGGGGTCACGTACTCCGTGGACGGCACGTAGTAGTACGACGTGAGGTGGAGCGTCTGGATGGCCTGCCCGCTACAAGCGGATGGACTTCTTGTTCATGAACTCCTCGATGCCGGCCGGCCCGAGTTCGCGGCCCATGCCGGAGCGCTTGATGCCTCCGAACGGGAGGTCGGCCTGGGAACCGCCGGCCCGGTTCAGGTAGACCATGCCGGCCTCGATCTGTTCGGCGACGCGCCGGGAGCGCTCGTTGTCGGTGCCCCAGACCGATGCGCCGAGACCGAACGGCGTGTCGTTCGCGAGAGCGATCGCCTCAGCCTCGGTCCCGGCCTTGAACACGATCACCACCGGTCCGAAGATCTCCTCGTAGTACGCGTCCATCTCCGGCGTGACGTCGGTCAGCACAGTCGCTTCGAGGAACGCGCCCGGGGTGATCCGCCGGCCGCCGGTGCGCAGGGTCGCGCCCTGCTCGACCGCCTTCGCCACCTGGCCCGCGACCTCGTCC
Organism: Kribbella sp. NPDC050281; assembly: GCF_040655855.1. NCBI lineage: Bacteria > Bacillati > Actinomycetota > Actinomycetes > Propionibacteriales > Kribbellaceae > Kribbella > Kribbella sp. NPDC050281. The sequence goes on from NZ_JBFAKS010000009.1 coordinate 24,914, forward strand.
GCGGCCGCGTCCGAGGCGAGCGGCGGCAGCTTCGTCTCCGGGTCGGCGGGGTCGCCGGGGACGTAGTACTCGGCGACGCGTTTGGTCAGGCGGTCGACGTACTCCGCGTAGATGTCGGCGAGCACGATCATCCGCTTCGGCGCGTTGCAGGACTGGCCGCAGTTCCGCATCCGGGCTGTGGCGGTCGCGTTGACGGTTTCGTCCATGTCGGCGGTGTCGAGCACGATCAGCGGGTCGGACCCGCCGAGCTCGAGCACGGTCTTCTTCAGGTTCTTACCGGCTTCGGCGGCGACCGACACGCCGGCCTGCTCGCTGCCGGTCAGCGAGACGCCCACGATCCGCGGGTCGGCCAGGATCGCCGGGATCTGCCGGCTGGACGCGAACGTGTTCACGTACACGTCGTCCGGTACGCCGGCCGCCCGCAGGATCTCCTCGATCGCGCGACCCGAGCGCGGGCAGATCGACGCGTGCTTGAGCAGGATGGTGTTGCCGAGCACCAGGTTCGGCGCGACGAACCGGGCCACCTGGTAGCACGGGAAGTTCCACGGCATGATCCCGAGCAGCGCGCCGATCGGGCCCTTCGTGATGACCGCCTGTCCGCCCTTGATGTCCAGCGGTTCGTCGGCCAGCAACGCCGGTCCGTTCTCGGCGTAGTACCGGAAGATGTCGACCACGATGCCGACCTCGCCGCGGCCCTCGTTGATCCGCTTGCCCATCTCCTGCGTCATGATCGCGGCCAGTTCGTCGGTCCGCTGTTCGAACAGGTCCGCGGCGCGTGCCACGATCGCGGCCCGCTCCTCGACAGTCCGGCGTCGCCACCCCGGATAGCCGGAGTACACCCGCCCGATCGACTCCCGCACCTGCTCGTCCGTCGAGTTCGCGACTTCCTCGATCAGCACACCCGTGGCCGGGTCGGTGACTGAATACATGGGTCCTCCATCCACAGTCGACGCAAGCGCCCAGGCTAACCACTTCACTCCATACTGTATACAGTGATCTCACCTGTTGTCGTCAGGGGTGTCGCCAAGGCATGCTCATGGCTGTCCCGCCCACTCGTTGATCGGATGCCCGCCCGTGTCTGAGCTACGGAAATACCGTCTTGTCGTTGTGCGGCTGGTCGCCGTACTGGCTGCTGTCTCGGTGCCGAGTCTCGCGCTCGCCGCGCCGGACGCCACCGCTCCCCCGGATCCCGCGAACGCCTGGCAGTATCCGCACTGGCCACAGAAGCAACCGTGGCAGGAGTCGGGCACGGCCGGGCCGGAACAGCGGATCGCCACCACGGCGAAGGACGGCCTGCCTGGGCCGATCGATCCGCAGAACTGGGAGAACCCCGACCACATGACCTGGAACGACTACCGCAAGCCGCCCGGGACGAACTGGGCCGATCCCGCGGTGCCGGGATCGGCGCGGACGTTCAAGGGTGCGCTCGTGCTGGTCGACTACCCGAACCAGGACTTCGTCATCACCAAGCCGAAGGGCTCGACGCCGTTCGGCAACCCGAGCGCCGAGGCCAACGGCGTACCGCGGGACCAGGTCGCGCAGTTCTACAAGAACTTCCTCAACGCCCCCAGCGCGCTGAACCGCGGACACACCCTGCACGAGTACTGGATGGAGGACTCCGGCGGCCGGTACGGCGTCAACCTGACCGCGTTCGGTCCGTACCGAATGCCGGGCAAGTCGCACGAGTACGCGATGGAGTTCCAGGGCGACTCCGCCTGCCCGGCCGGTGACGACTGCACGAAGGACATCCGCGCCGACGGCCGCGCCGCCTGGGTCGCCGACCAGGGGCCCGAGGTCCCGGCCGGGTTCGACTTCGTGTTCTTCCTCAGCGCCGGGCAGGACGAATCGTCCACCTGGCAGGAGTTCGGGATGATGAAGTTCCCGAACAAGGAGGACGTCACCGAGGAGTTCGGCCCGCCCGACCCGGCATTGCCGAACTGGTCGGACACCCGGTACGTCGACTGGACCTCGTGGGCAGCCGGCGCGTCGATCTGGCCGAACGCCGGCGGCGGTTCGTCGACCCAGGCCGAGAGCTCCGGGATGGCGGTCTTCGCGCACGAGTTCAGCCACATCCTGGGGATCGGCGACAACTACAACAACCCGTACGGCGTACCACCGAGACGCGCGTACACCGGCATCTGGGAGATGCTCAGCCGCGGCAGCTTCAACGGTCCCGGCGGACCCCACAGCCGGTGGATGATCCCGGCCACGGGTGGTGCCTCGATGGGCGCACAACACATGCTGCGGAACAAGCTGAAGCTGCAGATGGTCGACGAACAGAACGTCCTCCGGCTGTCCCGCGAAGCCCTCGCCTCGTCGGGTGTGGTGATCGCCGACGTCACCGCACGGTCCGTCGAGCCTGGAGCGAAGGGCCTGTCCGGGGTCAACATCGAGCTCGGTGGCGCCGGCGATCTGGCACCGCCCTGTGACGTGAACACCGACGCGTTGTGCGACGGCCGCGGGTACCAGAACTACACGGTCGAGGTGGTCGACCGGATGGGCACCGACTCGTTCACGCCCGACTCCGGGGTCCTGCTGGCGAAGACCAAGAACCAGGACCGGGCGCCGTTCGAGTGGGTCGTCGACGCGAACCCGCAGGACATCAAGATGACCGACTACGTGCTGCCCGACGGCACCGAGGTACCGATCACCATCGGCGACTACCGGCAGCTGTCCGACGCCCTGTTCCACGCGGGCACGAACTCCGGCAGCGAGTACGAGTACACCGACACCGCCAACCGGCTGCACTTCTACATCACCAACATCCACCACGACAGCAAGGGCGTCCTGTCCTACACGGTCGCGATCCGCTCGCTCGACGGCGCCGGCCCGCAGAAGCGCGGTGTCCGGGTCCTGCCCACGGTCGCCAAGCCGGGCCAGGGCGGCGTCCAGACCTGCAACTTCTCCCTCACCAACACCGGCAAGGCCGGCGCCGGAGCACAGCACCCGGAGGACGTCACGTCGTACCTCAAGGGCGACGTGTACCGCGTGTCCGCGACGGTCGACGGCAAGAACTGGAATGTCCAGCTGCCCAACGCCCTGGCAACCGCCAACGCCGGCCAGCACGTGAACGTCCCGGTCTACGCCAAGGCCGGCACCGCTCCACTCGCCAAGATCACTCTCACCGCCACCTCCGAGAGCGACCCCACCAAGAAGTCCACCGCCACCTGCGTCGCGATCAAGCGGTAAACAGGTCGGTCAGTGCGTCGGGCGTCCAGCCTTCGGGGACGCCCGGCGCGGCCGACAGGTAGTCCACGATCTGCTCGGTGGTCCAGCCGTGCGCTTCGGTCAGGCCGGTGGCTATCCAGCGCAGGTACGGCGCTGTGGGGGCGACCGGGTCCAGGTCGGAAGCGTTGCCGTGGGTGACGGTGAACATCGGGAGGCCATCGCGTTCGCCGAGGCGAGCGACGGTTTCGTAGCGGCCCGGACCCATGGTGTGGAGGGACTCGACGTTGGCCAGGAGGCCGGCGAGGTCGCGGGCGAAGGGACCGCCCGGCTCGCGACGCATCTCCTGCGCGGCGACGTCGCCGAGCTGGCCCGGGGTCAGCAGGTACGCACGTCCGGCGACACGGCCGGGCCCGGCCGGATCGTAGAAGGCGGACCCGCCGCCCCAGACCTTGGAGGCCCCGGCGAAGAGAAGCCGCCCGGGTACGTCGACGCCCGCGATCTGCTCGGGATCGCTGTGATCCCGGCAGCCCGGATACACGCGCGCGCCGCCGGCCGGGCGGCCGCCGGCCAGGTAGCAGCGGAAGCGGTCGAGGGCGAGGTTGGAACCGTAGGCGACGTACCAGACTCGCTCCATCGAACCTCTCAGATCGGGAGGGGACGCTCCACGAAGGCTTGCTCGGCCTCCGCCAGCACGATGCGGGAAGCATCACGGTACCGGCGATCCGCCTCGGCCGGAGTGTCGCCCACAGCGGTCATCCCCAGCCTGCCCTTCTCGGTCAGGCAGCTGATCATGTGGAACACGATGCCGACCTGCTTCGACTGGTCGAAGTGCAGGCCGTGCCGCGCCACAATGTCGAACAGGTCCGCGGGCATCAGGCCCTTCAGAAGTTCCGACTCGAGGTGATCGGTCGCGACCAGATGTTTCTCCTGGCCGCTCGACGTCAGGAACAGCGCGGTCCGCGGGTCGTAGCGCCCGTCGGTCAGGAACTGCAGTGTGAGGAACGGATGCGTCGTCCCGCCCTTGCGCAGGTTCAGTTCGATCGCGTACGGCGTCCAGCCGCCGAGCTCGTCCTTGACCACGACGAAGTCGATCGCGAACCGCCCGAGCGCCCCTTCGCTCGCCAGCCGCCGCCCGATCGTCGCAGCGTGCTCGGAGATGATCCGCGCGTACTGCGGTGCTGCCGGGAAGATGCATCCCAGGTAGCTCTGGCCGCTCGCACCGCCGAGCAGTTGGTCGTGGGTCGACAACATCTCGACGGCACCGCCGGGCACGACTCGCAGTTGCACGCTCGGACTCTGCAACTCCGTACCGACGATCCGCTCCTCGACGATGCCACCGTTCTCCGCGAACTTTGCGACGTACGTCTCGAACGGCATCTTCTGCGACTCCAGCTCCATCGCCCGCAGGCGTTCCAGCACCTCGTCGCGCTCGCCCGCTGACCCAGGCGCGGGCAAACCCTTCAGCCGCACGACCGCGTTGCCCTCGCCGGACACGCCTTCGTTGAGCTTCACGATCGCGCTGTCCATCGTGGGCCGTTCGGCCCGCATCGCGAGAAGTGCGTCGGCGATCTCATCGAGCGTGCGCAGGTTCTCCGCCCCGAGCGGATGCGGTACGCCGATCTCGGCGAACAACCGGCGGCACCCGGACTTCGAACCCAGCGGAGCTAGTCGCGGATCGGCGGCGTACATCGGAATGCCGAGGCTGATCGCGACGTCACGCTCGAGCTCGGTGGTGTTGTAGGGAATCAGGTGCGACCGCAACGGATTGGGGATCAGGTCGGCGATCCGCTGGAGCAGCCGCGGCCGAGCCAGCAGCTTCTCGCTGAGCGAGATCGGCGTGGCGTCGTTCACCGCGATCAGCGACAGCCGGGCCCGCGCATGACTCGGGATCACGCCGGGCAGCAGCGCCAGGTAGTACTCGATGATCTCGGGCGCGATCGGTACCGAGGTCACGTAGATCATCCGCAGCCGCGGCTCCCGCAACAGGATCAGCAGGAACAGGAACCGCTCCTCGTAGGCCTGCATCATCGTCCCGGTCCCGGCCGACTCGGTCCTGTCCAGCGTCAGCGACGGTACGACGACCACCGACTCGTCGTCGTGGTTGAGCCGCATCGCCGCCCACACCCCGGCCATCCGCGACTGCAACTGATCGAAGTACTCGTACCGCTCGTCCTCGGTCAGTGTGGACAGGCCACGAGCCGCCTCACCCGGAGCCGTCCACAGGTCGCCGGTCATGACGCGACCTTGGAGTTGTCGAGACCGCGAATGCTGTACGCGTGCACGGTCCGGCTGAAACCACGGACCTCCCGCAGCCCGGCGTCCTCACCGATGACCGCGTTGCCGGCGGCGCTGTAGACCCGTTCGGTAACGAGGATCTGCCAGGCCTCGGCGTCGGCGCACAGCCGCGCGGCCAGGTTGGTCACGCTGCCGATCGCGGCGTAGTCCAGTCGTCCGTCGAACCCGATCGTGCCGAGCGTCGCGTAGCCCTGGGCGATCCCGATGCCGAGCCCGAGGTCGTGCCCGCGGCGGCTCCACGCCTCGGCCAGTCCACGGACCCTGGTACGCATCGCGACGCTCATCCGCAGAGCGCGCAGCGGTCCGTCCTCGCAGCGCACCGGGTCGTTGAAGAACACCATCAGGCCGTCGCCCGCGAACCGTTCCAGCGTTCCCTCGAACCGGAAGATCAGGTCACCGAGCGCGTGGTGGTACTCCTCCAGTACCCCCATCACCTCCTCCGGCTCGCTCGCCTCGGCGAACGTGGTGAAGCCGCGCAGGTCGCAGAAGACCACGACGATCTCGCGCCGGTGACTGGCCAGGAACGACTCGTCGCCGGAGTCCACGATCAGCTCGGCCAGCTGCGGGCTGAGGAAGCGACGCAGCCGGTTCATGCGCTGCAGTTGCGAGACCTGGCTCTCGACCCGCGACTCCAGTTCCTGGTTCCACGCCGACAACTCCGACGCCTGGCGCTTGATCGTGTCCTGATAGTCCTTGATCCTCGCCAGCGAGGCGACCCGGGCCAGCAGTTCGCTCTGGTTGACCGGCTTGGTCAGGAAGTCGTCGGCGCCGGCCTCGAGCGCCTTCACCTTCTGCTCGTCGCCGCTGGCCGTGACCATCACCACCGGCAGGTACGCCGTGTCCACCTGGTCGCGGATCCGGCGGCACACCTCGTAGCCGTCGATCCCGGGCATCAGGATGTCGAGCAGCACGAGGTCGACGTCCTCGGCCGCGATCACCTCCAGCGCCTGTTCCCCCGATGACGCGGTGAGGACGTCGTACCCGCGCGGTGTGAGGATCGCCTCCAGCAGTCGTACGTTCGGTGGCTGGTCGTCGACCACGAGCACCTTGGTCATCGTGCACCTCCGAGCTGGAGGAAGTCCCGGACTTGCTGTGGCAGGAGGCGGACGCTGATCGGCTTCTCGACGTACCCCGTGAAGCCCGACGCGAACGCGTGCTCGCGATCGTGATCCATCGCGAACGCGGTCACCGCGACGACCGGTACGGCGCGACTGTGTTCGCTCGCACGGATGCGGCGCAGGGCCTCGGCACCGTCGATCCCGGGCAGCTGCAGATCCATCAGGATCAGGTCCGGTTGCTCGGACTCGGCCAGCCGGACACCGTCCTCACCGGAGGTCGCCTCGATCACGTCATAGCCGGAGAACCGCAGCACGTCGCGCAACAGCTTCAGGTTCTTCGGGTTGTCCTCCACCACCAAAATCAGTCCTGGACTCATCGGTCCTCCCCCTCGTCTCCCGCGACGGCTCCCACTGCCCGCAAGGCCTGGAGCAACGCGTCCCGGCTCACCGGCTTGACCAGATAGGCAGCGGCACCGAGCTGGGTGCCTCGGGTCCGTTCGTCGACAATCGACACGATGATGACCGGGATGTCGCGGGTCTTCGCCTCGGCCTTCAGCGCCTGCAGTACGGCCCAGCCGTCGATCCCCGGCAGCCGGATGTCCAGCAGGACCACGGCGGGCCGCACTCGGCGTACGGCGTCCAGTCCGGACTGGCCGTCGCCGGCCACCGTCACCCGCAGCGCGGCACCGGACAGGTACGCCGTGATCAGGTCGAGCGACGGGCGGTCGTCCTCGATCACGACCACGTCGCCGACGGTCCGGGCCGCGTCGGGCCCCGGGTCGCTCTCCCTGCTCCGCAACGAGAATCCGAACGTGCTGCCGACCCCGATCTCGCTGTCCAGCCACATCCGCCCACCGAGCAGCTCGACGATCCGGCGCGACAGCGTCAGCCCGAGGCCGGTGCCCTCCTCCTGCGACGGGCCGCGGCCGCCCTGCTGGAACGACTCGAAGATCCGCTCCCGGTCCTCCGGCGGTACGCCGCGGCCGGTGTCGGTGACAGCGATGTGGACCTCTGCCCCGGACCGCGTCGCACGGATCACGACCGCTCCGTCGTCGCCGGTGAACTTCACCGCGTTGGTCGCCAGGTTCAGCACGACCTGCTTCAGCCGGAGCTCGTCGGCGTACACCTGGTCGATGCCCGGACCGACCTCGACGTGCAGCTCGATGCCGTGCGCGGCCGCCCGTTCGCGCAGCATCGACGCGGTGTTGTCGAGCACGCGGCGCAGCGGGAAGGTCGAGTACTCCAGCTCCATCCGTCCGGCCTCGACCTTGGACAGGTCGAGGATCTCGTTCAGCAGTTCGAGCAGGTGCTTGCCCGAGCCGTGGATGTCGCGCAGGTACTCCTCCTGGCGTTCGTTCAGGTCGCCGAACATGCGCTCCAGCAGGACTTCGGAGAACCCGAGGACGGCGTTCAGCGGCGTCCGGAGCTCGTGGGACATGCTGGCGAGGAACTCCGACTTGTGCCGGCTTGCGACCTCGAGCTCCGCGCTGCGCTGCTTCAGCTCGCGGTAGAGCTGCGCGTTCAGCAGGGCGAGCGTCGACTGATCCGCGAACATCTCCAGCAACGTCAGCGTCTCCTCGGCGAACTCACCCGGTCGCATCCGGCGGACCACCAGCGAACCGACGATCTGTCCCTCGCGCAGCATCGGTACGGCGACCAGTGAGCGCCAGCCGGCGTCGTACAGAACCTCCAGATGCGGGTCGCGCTCGACCGCGCTCAGGTCGGGCACCGCCAAGGGCCGGCCGAGCTTGGCGGCGCGACCGACGAGAGTCTCGTCGAGATGGATGCGGGTATCGCGCAGCCGTTCGATCACGCTCGGAGCGGTCTGGTAGACGCTGCGGACCAGGAAGCATTGCGCGTCCTCGTCGTACTCCATGATCGAGCCGCCGTCGGTCGCGGAGATCCGGACCGCATGCTTGGCGATTGTCGACAATACGTTCGCCACATCGAGACTGGAGTTGACCGCTTCCCCGACCTCGCGCAACGCCTCCAGCTCACCGAGCCTGCGGGTCAGCTCCGCGCCCCGCGCCTCGAGCTGCTGGACGAGCTTGACGCTGTTCACCGCCATCGCCGCCTGCCCGGCGAAGCCCGTGACCAAGTCCCGCTCCCGCTCCTGGAACAGGCTGACCTCATTACGCCAGACGGCCAGTACGCCAACAACCTCGTCGTCGATGAGCATCGGTGCGCCCATCGTGGTCCGGAAGCCGGCCACCCGCTGCAGGTCCTGCCGGTTGTAATCGGGGTCCGCCAACACATCGGCGATCTGCTGGGTGCTGCGAGTCAAGCCAACCCGCCCGATCATCGTCCCCCGATCCATCGGGATTGGATGTTCAGTGATGTAGCGGATCGCCTCCGCCGACATTCCGACCGTCTTGATCAGCCGGTAATAGTCGTCCTCGAACAGATACAGCTGTGCGGCCTGCGAACGACAGAGACGGCACGCGCTCTCGACCACGGTGGTGAGGACAGTGTCGGGGTCTCCGGCGGAGCGGCCGACGGCGGAGAGCACCTCGTTGGCGGCGGCGAACTGATCGGTCAGGGCCGCGAGCTGCCCTCGGAGCCGCTCCTGCTCCGCCCGTGTTCCGGCGCCCCCAGCGAGCGCCCGCCCGCCCATCGCAGCCCCCTGCCCCGAGTCCCCCAGGCCGCGCCAGTCCAGTCTCCGCCCGTTGTCTGCAAGGGGCAATCCATCGGCCGCATCAGGCCACCCCTTGAACGCGCAGGACGGTTTGGAACCGACGCGAACGGAGCAGCAAAGTTCATCTTCCGTCGGTTAATCGTTCAAGCTAGGGTGCCTGCGATGCCGTGCTGGTGCTGAACCCTCCATCCGTCCCCTCCGCCCACAAGGAGAGCAGGCATGCCAGACATCAACCGCCGCAGATTCCTGCAGCTCGCCGGTGCGTCCGCCGCGTTCGCCGCGATGGCCAACAGCATCGAGCAGGCCGCCGCGATCCCCGCGCACCGCCGGTTCGGTGACATCAAGGACGTCGAGCACATCGTCGTCCTGATGCAGGAGAACCGCTCGTTCGACCACTACTTCGGCACTCTCAAGGGCGTCCGCGGCTTCGGCGATCCGCGGCCGGTGACGCTGCCCAGCGGCAAGCCCGTGTGGCACCAGACCGACGGCGCCGGGAAGGAGATCCTCCCGTTCCGGCCCGAGGCGGACAACCTGGGCCTGCAGTTCATCCAGGACCTCGCGCACAGCTGGTCCGACGCGCACCAGGCGGTGAACAACGGCAAGTACGACCAGTGGATCCCGGCCAAGACCGCGACCACGATGGCCTACCTGACCCGCGAGGACATCCCGTTCCATTACGCGCTCGCCGACAGGTTCACCCTGTGCGACGCGTACCACTGCTCGTTCATGGGCTCGACCGACCCGAACCGGTACTACATGTGGACCGGCTACACCGGGAACGACGGCAGCGGCGGCGGCCCGGTCCTCGGGAACGACGAGGCCGGCTACGGCTGGACGACGTACCCGGAACGGCTCGAGCAGGCCGGGGTCTCGTGGAAGATCTACCAGGACATCGGCGACGGGCTCGACGCGGCCGGCGGCTGGGGCTGGATCGACGACGCCTACCGCGGCAACTACGGTGACAACTCGCTGCTGTACTTCAACAACTACCGCAACGCCCAGCCCGGGAACCCCTTGTACGACAAGGCGCGCGTGGGCACGAACGCGAAGGCCGGCGAGAGCCTGTTCGCCCGGTTGACGGCTGATGTGAAGGCGGACCGGTTGCCCGAGATCTCCTGGATCGCGGCGCCGGAGGCGTTCACCGAACACCCGAACTGGCCGGCGAACTACGGCGCCTGGTACATCTCCCAGGTCCTCGACGCGCTCACCTCGAACCCGGAGGTGTGGAGCAAGACCGCACTGTTCATCACGTACGACGAGAACGACGGCTTCTTCGACCACACCGTCCCGCCGTATCCGCCGCTGTCCGCGGCGCAGGGTCTGTCGACCGTCGATCCGGCGCCCGACCTGTACACCGGCACGCAGGTCTCGCACGGCGCGTACGGTCTCGGTCAGCGGGTGCCGATGCTGGTCGTGTCGCCGTGGAGCACCGGCGGCTTCACCTGCTCGGAGGTGTTCGACCACACCTCGATCATCCGGTTCATGGAGCGCCGGTTCGGCGTCCACGAGCCGAACATCTCGCCGTGGCGCCGGGCGATCTGCGGTGACCTGACGTCGGCCTTCGATTTCGGTACGACGAGTTCCCGGCCGGCCCAGTTGCCGGACACATCGGCGTACGAGCCGCCGGACAACGAGCGGCACCCGGACTACGTGCCGACGCCGCCGTCGGTCGGCCGCGTCCCCGGTCAGGAGCGCGGCACCCGCCGTACCCGGCCGTTGCCCTACGCACCGGTCGTCGACGGATCGGTTGCCGGCGGCAAGTACACGCTGAGCTTCCGCTCTGGTGCCCACGCCGGGGCGCAGTTCCTGATCACGTCGGCGAACCGGACCGATGGGCCGTGGACCTACACGACCGAGGCCGGCAAGAGCATCGCGGACAGCTGGAACACGATCTACTCCAACGGCGTCTACGACCTGACCGTGCACGGACCGAACGGCTTCCTGCGCACCTTCCAGGGCAAGCCCGCCACCGGTCTGGAGATCACCGCCCGCGAGAACGCCCGCACCGGCAATGTCGACCTCACGCTGACCAGCGACACCGCCCGCCGCGTCACCATCACCAACGCGTACGGCGGCAAGCCCCAGCGCCTCGACCTCCGCCCGGGCAAGACCACCCACACCATCAACACCACCGAACACTGGTACGACGTCACTGTCACCACCACGACGGACGCGACGTACACCCGCCGCCTCGCCGGTCACGTAGAAACCGGCACCCCAGGCCGCAGCGACCCCGCCATCAAAACCGTCTGACCTCAAATGAGCACGGCCACCCCGGCGAGGGCCAGGTAGACCCCACCCGTCGCCTGCCTGAGCCTCCGCCGGGCGCCGTGCGATCCCCGGACCCGATCCGCCAGACCACCGGCGGCGATCGCGTACGCCGCGTCGCACCCGGCGGCCAGTACGACGAAGCACCCGCCGAGCACCAGGATCTGCGCCGGTCCCGACCCCTCCGCGGGACGGACGAACTGCGGCAGAAAGGCGACGAAGAACAACGCAGTCTTCGCGTTCAGCACGTCGACGAAGATGCCGTCGCGGAGCAGCCGCCACCTGGACGAGGACACGGCTCGATGCTTCGGACCGCCCTCCTCGCCCGTGCGCTTGTGCAACGTCCGCACGCCGAGGACGAGCAGGTAGGCGGCGCCGGCGTATCGAACCGCCTGGAACAGCTCATGGGACGAGGCGAGCAGCGTGCCCAGCCCCAGAGCCGCTCCGGCGACGTGCAGGAGTGCACCCAATTCCAGACCGAGTACTGACGCCAGACCGGCCATTCGCCCGTGCTGGATGCTGCAGGCCACCACGAAGGCCACTGATGGTCCTGGTACGAGCAGTACCGCCAGCGCCGCGAGGCAGAAGGACAGAACAGTCGTCGCACTCGGCATGATCCCCCGATCAATCGCACTCCCGTCCGAAACCTAGGCGGCGGCGCTGCCGGTCTGCTGCCGATTCGCTGTCAGTCCGTTGCGACCCTTCGACTCGGTAGGCTGGCAAGCCGATTCTCTCGGGGGTGAGATGACGCATCTCGACATTCGGCTGCTCGGCCCGTTCGAGATCTGTCGCGACGGCCACCCGGTGACGCTGCCCGGTCGCAAGGTCCGGGCCCTGCTCGCGATCCTCGCCCTCAACTGCGGCCGGACCGTCTCGTTCGACACTCTCGGTCGAGCCCTCTGGTCCGACGATCCACCCGAGCGACTTCGCGGCAGCCTGCAGACGTACGTCGGCCGCCTGCGCCGCGTCCTCGGCGACCAGACCGTCGCGACCGAGCCGACCGGCTACCGGCTCGACATCACACCGGAGTCCGTCGACGTACTGCGGTTCCGTGAGCTGCTCGACCGATCCGAGCTCGACGCGGCTCTCGAACTCTGGCGTGGTGATCCGTTCGGTGAGCCGTTGTCGGCCTGGTTCAAGGACCACGAAGCACCTGCACTCATCGAGCGCTACCTGACCGCGTGCGAGCGCAGGATCGACAACGAGGCCGCCACCGGTCAGCACCTCCAGCGGATCCCCGAGCTGCACGAGCTGACCGCACGCTTCCCCCTGCGGGAGACCCTGTGGCTGCGGCTGCTCACCGCACTCGCGGACGCAGGCCGCAAGGCCGAGGCCCTCGACCGCTACGAGACTCTGCGCTCTCGTCTCGCCGACGAGCTCGGCGCCGACCCGTCACCGGAACTCCAGGTCTTGCATCAGACTCTGTTGGAGGTACGGCGTCCAGTAGCACACAGCCGGCGAGGACTACCCCACGACCTGACCCGCTTCTTCGGACGCGACGAGGAGCTCGCGCACGTGGAGCGGTCGGTGCGCGGTTCGCGACTGGTGACCATCGCCGGTCCGCCGGGCGCCGGCAAGACCCGGCTGAGTCGCGAGGTCGCGACGCGGATCGCACCACGGTTCGGCGACGGCGTCGTACTCGTCGAGCTGGTGTCCACCTCGGCGGAGACGGTGCTCGCCGAGGTCATCGCAGACGCCGATCTCCTGGTCATCCTGGACAACTGCGAGCACATTGCCGACGCAGCGAGGCGGATTGCCGAGCAGGTGCTCGCGACCTATCCCTCGGTGCGCATCCTGACCACCAGCCGCCTCCCGCTCGGCGTACGCGGCGAGCAGGTCTTCCGCCTGCCTCCGCTCGCGCGAACGTCCGCGTGCGACCTGTTCGCCGATCGCGCCGCACTCGTCTCCGGCGATGTTCCCGTCGATGCGTCGACTGTCGACGAGATCTGCCGGAAGCTCGACGGCCTGCCGCTCGCCATCGAGCTCGCTGCGGCCTGGAGCCGCGTCTTGTCACCGCGACAGATCCTGGGACGCCTCGCTCCCCTGCTGCAGGAGACGCACGGCACGATGCGGGCCGCGCTCGACTGGAGCTATCACCTACTGTCGTCACCGCAACAGCTGCTGTTCGAGCGAGTGGCAGTGTTCGCCGGCGGCTTCGACCTGGCCGCGGTCGAGTACGTCGCCGACCTCGGCGACGACCTCCTCGGTGCGCTGACCGGACTCGTCGACCATTCCTTGGTGCTGACCGATCGCCTGCCCGACGGCCGCATCCGCTACCACCTACTAGAACCGGTTCGCCAGTACGCCGCTTCGATCCTCGGCGAAGCACCGTCGGTACGAGCGCGCCACGCGGCGCACTACCTGACCGTCGCGCGCCGAGGAGACGCAGCCCTGCACGGAAGCGAGCGAGCCTCCGCTGTCATCGAGCTGCAGCGCGACGAAGGCAATCTCCTCGCCGCCCTGAGCTGGGCGCGATCGCAACCCGGCGATCTCGGACTGCGTTTGTGCACGGCGCTGGCCTACTTCTGGGAGAACCGCGGGTACGTCAACGACGCACGCGCCCGGCTGGAGGAGTTCGTCGACCGTGGCGACCCGACGCTGCGTGCCACCGCGCTGGCGCGGCTCGGGCGGTTGGCCTGGCGTCAACGCGACTACGCGGCCGCCAGGCTCGCCTATCAGGAGAGTCTCGAGCTGCATCGGCAACTCGGCGACGAGTCCGGGACCGCACGGGCGCTACGTAATCTCGCGCTGGCCGCCGCGGCGACCGGCGAGACCGCGGAAGCTGTGGAGCTGTGTGAGCAGAGCATCGCGATGTCCCGCCGGCTCGGTGATGAGCGAGGCCGCGGGTGGGCCCTGACCGTGATCGGCCTGACGCACTATGAGGACGGCGATTGGGCGGCCGGGGCTGCCTGCGGCCGCGAAGCACTCGAGATCGGACTGGCGACCGGCGGTGCCGCCCTGACCGTGGCCGGTCGACTCGGGACCGCCTACGGCGCGGCCGTGGTCGGCGACGTGCGAACCCATCGCGAGCACGTGACCGCCGTGGTCGCCGAGCTGCGCAAGGCGTCCGGTCTGATCGAGGATCCCGAATGGTTGTGGGCCAGCACGAGCCTGGCAGCCAGCGAAGGACGGTCGCTCGCGGCCCTACGGCTGGCCGGAGCCGCGACCGCACTGAGTCGTCGTGGCGGGCGGATGTCGGACACGACCACGATCTTCTGCGACGCCGTGGTGGAGCGACTCCGGCAACAGGTCGGTGCCCGCGTTGCAGATCGGTTGATGGCGGCCGGCCGGCAGCTCACGCAGGACGAACTCATGGCCGAGGCTCTCGCGCCACCGACACCGACCGACAAGCCGCTCACCGGCCGAGAACTGGAAGTTGCCGGCCTCGCCGGTCAGGGACTGAGCAACGACCAGATCGCGTCGACTCTGGTGATCTCCCGCCGTACCGTCGAATCGCATCTCGAGCACATCCGGCAGAAGCTGGACCTGGCCAGCCGGTACGAGATCGTCGCCTGGGCGCTGTCACGATCCGGATGATCACGGATGCGCGCGCCGTCTCGCACCGCGCAGGCTCGGAGGATGGACTACATCTTCGACACCGGCAGCGAACTCGGCCACCACCACCTCGATCATCTCGGCAAGCTCCTCGACACCCCGACCACCTGGCGGCTGGAGCGACTCGGTCTCCGATCCGACATGCGCTGCCTCGAGCTCGGCGCGGGCAGCGGCTCGATCGCGAACTGGCTGGCCGCGCGCACCCGCGAGGTCGTTGCCGTCGACATCGACACGGCCCAGTTGTACGACGTCGCACCCGGCGTACAGGTGATCCGCCACGATCTGCGCGACGGCCTCCCGGTCGACGGACCGTTCGATCTGATCCACGCCCGGCTCACCATGCTTCACCTACCCCAACGTGAAGAGCTCTTCGGTCGGCTGGTCGAGGCGCTGGCACCAGGCGGCCGGCTCGTGTTCGGCGACATCACGGACCGTCCGCTCGAGGCCATCGCCGTACCGGAGCCGGCTGACCGCGATCTGTGGGACAAGGTGCTGCATCTGTCCCACGAGGTGGTCAGCCCGGCCCGCGGCATCAGCTGGACCTGGGCCCGCGAGACCGCCGACCGGATGACCACTGCCGGACTCGTCGACATCGAGATCATGGAGTACTCGCAGACAACGACCGGCGGCACCGACGGTTGCCTCCTGCACCGAAACCTCAACCAGCAGGCCGAACCGCTCCTCCTGGCCGCCGGCGCCACCCCCGCCGAACTGACCCGCTACCGGGCCCTGATGACCAATCCGGATTTCAAGGCCTGGTTCTACCAGTTCCTGATGACCAGTGGCCGCCGTCGGTCAGGCGTCTGAGCTCTACTGGTGGAACACCGAACGTCGAACTGAAGAGCCGGCTGAAGTGGGAGGGGTTGGCGAAGCCCCAGCGGGCTCCGATCGCGCCGACCGGCAAGGAGCGCAGCGCCGGGTCGAGGAGGTCGTGGCGATCCTCCACAGCTGCCGCGCGGCCATGTCGCCGGACGCGCGGCTGCTCATCCTCGAGCGACTGCTCCCTGAGCTGACCGGTCCGGACGACCAGCCCACGCTGCTCGTCGACCTGCTCCCTTCGGCTATCACGTCATCGAGGCGGCGCCGGCCTAGAGGCGGCACCCGCCTAGAGGATGGGCACTTCTGGCTTGGTGGCGGCGGCCGGGGTGTTGTCGTCCAGCTCCTCCACGGCGTCGACGTTGATGCGGGTGGTCCAGCGGTTGTCGGGGTCGGGTTGAGGGATGGAGTCGAGCAGAAGCCGCGTGTACGGGTGGGACGGTTCGTGCATCACGGTGGAGACCGGGCCACGTTCGACGATCGAGCCCTTGGTGATCACCATGACCTCACCGCCGAGGTAGTAGACGGTGGACAGGTCGTGGGTGATGAACAGCGTCGTCATCCCGTGCTCGCGCTGGAAGTCGAGCAGGATGTCCAGGAAGTGCCTGCGCACCTGGGCATCCAGCATCGACACCGGTTCGTCGGCGATGATGAACGACGGCCGCAGCATGTGTACCCGGGCCAGCATGATCCGTTGCCGCTGGCCACCGGACAGCTGGTGCGGATACCGGCCGAGAACGTTCTCCGGCTCCAGCCGCACCGCCCGCAACGACTCCTCGATCAGCTCCAGTCCCTTGGATCGGCTGCTGGTGAGCCCGAACTTCTTCACCGCCTTCCACAGCACGCGATCCACCCGGTAGAACGGGTTGAAGATCGCGTACGGGTCCTGGAACACCGGCTGGACGTCGCGCCGGTACTCGTCGTACTCGGAGCGGCTCAGCTTGAAGATGTCCTTGCCGCCGTAGAGCACCGAGCCTTCGGTCGGCTTCTGCAGGCCGAGCACGTTGCGGGCGATCGTGCTCTTCCCGCTGCCGCTCTGGCCGACCAGGCTGACGACCTGCGGCGGCTCGGCCGCGAGCGTGAAGCTCACGTCATCGACAGCGGTGATGTAACCGCCTTCCACGCCACGCGCATGGAATCGTTGCTGTACGCCACGAAGTTCGAGCTCGGACTTCACGAGGCCCTCCGTCCTAGCCGTGGGATCGACTCGATCAGCTGCCGGGTGTAGGGATCCCGTGGGTCCTTGAACACCTGGCGTACGTCGCCGACCTCGACCAGCCGGCCCTCGTACATCACCGCGACCCGATCGGCCAGCTGCGCGTGCACTCCCATGTCGTGGGAGATCACCATCAGCGTCACGCCGAAGTCGCGGCGCAGGTCGCCGAGCGACTGCAGGATGACCCGCTGGATCGTCACGTCCAGCGCGGTGGTCGGCTCGTCCGCGATCATCAGGTCCGGCTCCAGCGCGACCGCGATCGCCATCAGTACACGCTGCTTCATCCCGCCGGACAGCTCGTGCGGGTACATCCCCGCGACCCGCGGCTCCAGCCCGACCTCTCCGAGCAGCCGCGGGATCATCGTGTCGACCTCGCCCCTGCGGCCGGGCGCGTGCTCGAGGATCACGTCCTTGAACTGGTCCCGGACCCGCATCACCGGGTTGAGCGAACTCATCGATCCCTGCGGGAGGTAGGACAGCGCGCTCCAGCGCAGTACCCGAAGCTCCTCGCCGTTCACCTTCAGCAGGTCGACCGGTGAACGGCCGCCCGGCCGGAAGACCACCGAGCCACCCGTCACCTTGCCGGGCGGCTTGAGCAGCCGGAGCAGCGCCACCGCGAGGGTGCTCTTGCCGCTGCCCGACTCCCCCGCGATCCCGAGGATCTCGCCACGCCGTACGTCCAGATCCAGCCCGCGCACGGCCTTCACGTCACCGCGGTTGGTCGAGTACGTGACGTCGAGGCCCTTCACTTCGAGCACGGAGTCACTCACCGGCCACTCCTCTCAGCCGCGGGTTGTAAACCTCTTCCAGCCCGATGTTGACCATGTTCAGCGCCGCGAACAGCAGGGTCAGCAAGACGATCGGTACGACGAACATCGGCCAGGCGCCCAGCGTCAGCGCACCGGTGCCGATCGCGTTGAAGATGATCTGCCCGAGGTCGATCACCCCACCGGGCCCGAGCCCGATGATCTCCAGACCGACCAGACCGAAGATCGCACCGAGGGCGGACGACGCGAATCCGACGCCGATGAACGGCAGCAGGTTGGGCAGGAGTTCGGTGACGATGATCTCCAGGTCTCTGGACTTGCTCACTCTGGCGAGATCGACGTACGGGCGCGATCGCAGACTGAGCACCTGCGACCGGATCGTCTTGGCCGCGAACGGCCAGGAGAAGATCGAGATCATCACGCCGACCTGGAACAGGCTCACGTTCTTGGCGTATGCCGACAACGCGATCAGCAGTGGGAACGTCGGGATCACCAGCAGGATCCCGGTGAAGGTCGACAGCACCCCGTCGATCCACCCGCCCTTGTAGCCGGCCACGAACGCCACGATCACGCCGACGACGGTCGAGATCACGCCCGCGATCGCGCCGATCTGCAGCGACACCGAGAGCGCCTTCACCACCATCGCGAACACGTCCCGGCCGAACTGGTCGGTGCCGAGCAGATGCTGTGGCGACGGCACCAGCCACTTCTCGTACGCCGCCAACTCGATCGGATCCTGGCCGCCACCGACGGCCTTGGCGATCAACGGGCTGCACAGTGCCAGCAGCACCAGCAGCACGAGGACCACCAGTCCGATGGCCAGTCGCCGGCTGTTCCGGATCGTCCGCAGTACCGCTGTCAGGAGTCTCATCGTGATCACTTCCAGTACTTGACCCGCGGATCGAGCAGCGGGAGCAGGAGGTCGAGGATCAGGACGGCAGTCAGGACCGAGAAGATCGCGATGTTGGTCACCCCAAGGATCGTGTTGAAGTCGAGCTGCTGGATCGCGGTGACCAGCGTCGTCCCGAGACCCGGGTAGTTGAACAGCTGCTCGACGAGCACGTTGCCGTTGAAGATGAAGCCGAGCGAGATGCCGAACGCGGTGATCTGCGGCAGGTAGCAGTTCCGCAGCGCGTACCGGGTCAGGATCCGCGAGCCCTTCAGGCCCTTGGCCTCGGCGTACACCAGGTAGTCCTCGCCGAGGATCGGGATCATCAGCATCCGGGTGGACAGGATCCAGCTGAACGTCCCGATCACCACGATGGACAACGCCGGCAACAGCCCGTACTTGAGCACACTGCCGAAGAACTCCGGCGTGATCCCGGGACTGATGTTGGAGTCGTACGCCGATCTGGCCGGCAGCATTCCGAGTGAGTACGCGAAGATGTACACCAGGATCAGCGCGACGAAGAAGTACGGCACGTGCGACAGCGCGATCGACAGGTTGGTCGCGATCCGTGATCCGAGCTTGCCGCGACGCCAGCCCGCGACCGCGCCGATCACGACGCCGAAGATCCAGGCCAGCACCGCGGAGATGCCGAGCAGACCGATGGTCCAGGGCAACGATCTGAGGATGACCGTCTGCGCCGAGGTCGGGTAGTTGATCAGCGAGGGCCCCATGTCGCCGTGCAGGACCAGCTTCTGCATGTATCTGAGGTACTGGGAGAACAGATTGCCGTCGAGACCGAACTCGTGCCGGTAGCGCGTGATGATCTCGACACTCGCCTGCTGGTTGTAGATGTAGTTCTGCTGCAGGGTCTGGATCAGCGTCTGGATCGGGTCACCCGGCATCAGCCGGAAGAAGAAGAACGCGATGGTCAGCGCTCCCCACAGCTCGACCAGGTAGAGCCCGAACCGGCGGATCCCGTACGCCGCCAGCGGATGCCGCGACAGCCAGGCCCGCACCCCCGAGACGGGCGCGGAGTCCTGGCTCTTGTCGACAGCTACCGCGGGCGGGGCCTCCGCCGTCACGCGGGTCCCTTCTGCCCGGTGGCCTGGATCTTGCCGAGCACGAAGATGAAGTGCGGCCACCAGTTCAGCGGTACCTCGTAGAGATCCTGGTCCGTCGGCCAGTCCTTCCAGAACGCCGTGTTGAAGTACGACGGGTAACCGGTCTGGATCACCGGGAGCAGCGGCAACTGCTGGTAGTAGATCTCCAGCGCCTTGTCCAGCAGCGGCTTCGCCTCCTCGCTCTCCGGGTCCATCCCGGCCAGCTTCTTGGAGACCTCGTCGAACTCGGGGTTGCGGAACCGCATCTTGTTCTTCTGGGCAGCGTTCTTGCCGACCGGCTGGGCCTTGCTGCTCTCCCAGTCGGTGTAGAGCTGCTCGGGGTCGATGGCGAATCCGGCCCAGTTGGAGTCGATGTCGTACTCACCGCGCTGGAACTTCTCGTCGTGCACGCTGCCGGCCAGGCTGCGCAGCGTGGCCGGCACGCCGACCTTGCCCAGCTCGGTCTTCAGCAGGTTCCCGATCGCGTACTCCGGGCCGTCGACCGGCGAGACCGTGATGATCTCGAGGTTGATCTCCTTGCCCTTGTAGGTCCGCTTGCCGGCCGCGTTCTTCGGCGCGATCTCGTCCAGCAGCTTGGTGGCCTTGTCCGGACTGAACTCGAACTTGTACTTGTTCGCGAGATCGTCGTTCTTCCACTTGTCGTTCGTCGGGTAGTCCGCCCACGGGTACTGCGCCGGCGGCACCTCGACCGGCCAGATGGACTTGCCGACCTTCTCCCGGTCCACGCAGTAGTTGATCGCCCAGCGCATCTTCTCCTCGGCCATCACGCCGCGGGCCGGGTCACAGTTCAGCCAGATCGTCCGCGGGTTCGGGTCGTGGAACTGCGTGGTCACCAGGTTCGGGTAGCCGGTGTTGCGCAGTTGCTTGGCGTGCGGCTCGTCGACCGAGCCGACGTCGAACTCGGCCCGCTCGAAGGCCAGCGAGGCCTGGTCGAGCTGCTTGGACGTGCTCTGGAAGACGACGTACTGCGGCTTGACGTCGAGCTTGTCCTTGTTCCAGTAGTTCGGGTCCTTCTCCCAGACGAACATCTTCTGGTTCCGGATCGCCTGCTTCAGCTTGTACGGGCCGGACCGCACCGGCGGGTTGTCCTTGTACTTCGTCGGGTCCTGCGGCTTCCAGATGTGCTCGGGCATGAGGTTGATCGGCGCACCGGCGATCGCGGCGATGAAGTTGTAGTGCAGCCGCGGTGTCGGCTTGAGCAGCTTGACCACCGCGGTGTGGTCGTCGGTCACCTCGACGTCCTTGACGAACTCCTTCAGGTCACCGCCGCCGCCGAACAGGTCGGGCCGGTCCTTCAGTAGCATCACGGTGAACTTGAAGTCGTTCGCGCCCAGCGGCTTGCCGTCGTTCCAGTGGGCTTTCGGATCGAACTTCATCGTCAGCTCGGAGTGGTCGTCGTTGTACTTGTACTCCGTCGCCAGCCACGGCGTGAGCTTGCCGGTGGCGAAACTGAGGAAGAACAGCGGCTCGGTCGCCAGCTCCACGCCGGCACCGCCCGGCGTACCGTTCGGGATCATCCCGTTGAAGCTGTCGAACACCGTGTACTCGACCTGACCGACGATGAGGGTCTGGTCGCGCGGTGTCGGGATGTTGGCCTTGCCGATCTGGATCGACTTGGTCGCGACGGGCTTGTTGTCGGCGGGCTTGTCGGAGTACGAGCCGCCGCCACCGGAGCAGGCGGCCAGGAAGGCGGTCATCGCCGCCGCGGCGCCTCCCCCGACGACACTTCGCCGACTCAGCTGATAGCGGACGACTTCTTCGACATTTTCGAACTGGGGACGCGGTGTTTCGTTCATGACGAAAGTCACCTCCGTTTTCATTGCGCGGACAGGGCGATCACCGACCGAGAGGTGTCACGGACTATAAGTAGCGTTGACAACGTTGGCAAGAGTTCATTGCCACGTTGGAGCCTGGTCATCGAATGCGCAGATCAGTGGATATACCAACCTCTGACAACGATGTTTTGCTCTGCGTGACCAGGCGCACGGTTGGTCAAGCCGTGGTCGTCACACGCCGCGTCACACGGTGACCGAGTTCGATGTCCGGTATCGGCCATCGCAGCGGCCGGAAACGATTCCAAAGTGGTAGTGACTTCCAGGGGGACAGACATGACGAGTACGGCCGTGGATTTCGAGGCGATCAAGGACAAGCAGCGGGCCGGTTGGCAGACCGGCGACTACCCACGCGTGGGCAACACGTTGCAGATCATCGCCGAGCTCCTGGTCGAGGCCGCCGATGTGCGCGCCGGGCAACAGGTGCTCGACGTCGCGTGCGGTCAGGGGAATGTGGCGATGGCGGCAGCGCGCCGTTTCGCCGAGGCGACCGGCGTGGACTACGCCGTGAACCTGCTGGAGCAGGGGCGTGAGCGGGCCGCCGCGGAGCATCTGCCGGTGACGTTCACCGAGGGGGACGCGGAGAACCTTCCGCTGCCTGACAAGGCGTTCGACCTGGTCGCGAGCACCGTCGGCGTGATGTTCGCGCCGAACCATCAGCAAGCCGCGGATGAACTGGTCCGGGTCACCAAGCCGGGCGGGAAGATCGCGCTCGCGTCCTGGACGCCGGCCGGGATGATCGGCCAACTGTTCAAGGTCGTCTCGAAGTGGGCGCCGCCGCCCGCCGGTGTGCAGCCCGCGACGCTGTGGGGAGCCGAGGAGCACCTGTTCGAGCTGTTCGGCGACCGGGTCGAGTGGACGGCGCTGACCAAGCGCGAGTACGTGTTCCGCTACCACTCGCCGGAGCACTTCGCCGAGTGGTTCATGGACTTCTACGGCCCGATCACGCGCATCGCGGGCAGCCTGGACGGCGAGGACTACCGCCATTTCGCCAGCGATCTCGCCGACGTACCGCGAGGGTTCGACTACGCGGACGACGGATCCGTTGCCGCCCGCGCCGAATATCTCGAGGCGGTCGGAACCCGCCGTTAGCTGTACTGACCAGGCACTCCCTGGATCGCGGGAGGCGGGTGACACTGGAGACCTCACGGAGGGGGTGAGGTCTTTGGCGACGATCCGTCTGCTGGGACCACCGGAGATCGAGGTTGACGGCCAACCGGGCCGTCAACCTCGGGGGCGCAAGGCGTGGGCGCTGCTCGGCTATCTGCTACTGGCCGAGCGGCCGCCCAGCCGGCGTCGTCTCGCCGAACTGTTCTTCGCCGACGCCGAGGATCCACTCGGCGCCCTGCGCTGGACGCTGGCAGAGCTGCGCCGTGCGATCGGCGTACCGGATCTGCTCACCGGTGATCCGGTCGTGACAGCTCTCGACGATGCCACGACAGTCGACGTACTGCTCGTCGGCGAACCGTCCACGGCGCCGGAATCCCTGCTGTCATGGGGCGGAGAGCTCTTGGAGGGCATGGAGCTGGAGTCCTGCCCGGAGTTCGAGTCGTGGCTGCTGGTCGAGCGGCGCCGGGTGGCCGGGGCGCTCGAGGCACGGCTGCGGCAGAACGCGGTCGCTCACCTCGCGGCAGGGCAGGCTGACCAGGCGATCCCCTTCGCGGCCAAGGCGGTCGCGATCAATCCGCACGAGCAGGGCAACCATGAACTCCTGATCCGCAGCTTGGCCACCTCAGGTGATCGAGTGGCCGCACTGCGGCAGATCGCGATCTGCGAGGACTTGTTCCGGCGCGAGCTGGGCGTCGAGGTGTCGACCTCGCTGCAGGAGGCCGCGACGGTCGCACCGCAGTCGCCCGCTCCCCTGAGCGGCCGGGCGGCCGCCGTCAGTCAACTCCAGGCAGGACGTGCCGCCATCGTTGCCGGTGCGGTCGATGCCGGTCTGCAGTGTCTGCGACAGGCTGCTGCGCTGGCGGTGCAGTGTCGTGACAAGACGCTGGAAGCACGCGCACTGGCGGCTCTTGGCGGCGCGCTCGTGCACGCGATCCGCGGTCATGACGAGGAAGGGGCGATCGTCCTGCACGAGGCGCTGCTCGTTGCGGATCAGGCCGGAGAGCGCTCCACCGCCGTTCTCGCATTCCGTGAGCTGGGGTTCATCGAGGTCCAGGCGGGCCGCCGGAAGACGGGTGACGAGTGGTTGGCGAAGGCCCAGGCTCTCGCCACATCGGATGAGGAGAACGCCGCGATCCTCGGCGTACGGGGAATGAACTCCTCCGACCGATCCGACTACCCGGCCGCCTTCGAGCAACTGGGCCAGTCGGTCGAACTCGCAGGACGCTGCGGCGACCGCCGTCAGCAGGCGTGGTCGCTGTCGCTGGTCGGACGCGCACACTTGCTGCGCGGCGAGTATGACGAGGCCGCGGCGGCGCTGGCGGAATCACTCGACCTGGTCCACCGGGAGCGCTGGATCGCCTTCCTGCCCTGGCCGCAGGCACTCGCCGCCGAACTCGACCTGCGGGCCGGCAATCTCGACGCCGCGGTCGACGGGTTCGAACAGGCTTGGGCACTGGGATGCCAGCTCGGCGACCCCTGCTGGGAAGGTATGGCGGGTCGAGGCCTCGCGATGCTGAACACGAAGCAAGGCGACCACTCCGCGGCGACCAAGTGGCTCGACCTGGCCCTCACCCGCGCCAGCACCGAACCGGACCGCTACCAGTGGGTCCACGCCCACGTCCTCGACGCCGCGATCACCGCAGCCCTGGACCAATCCGACCACGACCGCGCCCTGCAACTAGCCGGCCGACTGTCCGCCCTGGCCGCCCGCTGCGACCTCCGCGAACTCCTCGTCCACGCCAACCTCCACCTGAGCCACCTGGGCAACCCCCAAGCAGCCCTCACCGCCCACACCCTCAGCACCACAATCGACAACCCCGCGCTCCGCGAACTCGTCGCCATCAGTCGTAGGCGGCGTCGGTGAGGAGCTCGGAGCTTCGGTGGGGTTCGTTGAGTACGGCGCGGATCACGTGGCGCTGGTCCCACCGGCCACTGGCCCACGCCAGCGCCTTGGCCAGGCCGTCGAACGTCGCGGCGTGCGGCGCGCCGTCGCCGTCCACCCACCACGACACCTCGACCCCGTCGACCGTGAGTTCCTCGTGTTCCCACCAGGTCTGCGGGACCCCGGGGACCAGCTCACGCACGATCTCCGGCACCTCGGCCGCCGTACCCTCGC
Organism: Kribbella sp. NPDC050281; assembly: GCF_040655855.1. Classification (NCBI taxonomy): domain Bacteria; kingdom Bacillati; phylum Actinomycetota; class Actinomycetes; order Propionibacteriales; family Kribbellaceae; genus Kribbella; species Kribbella sp. NPDC050281. Next base: position 49,760 of record NZ_JBFAKS010000009.1, read on the forward strand.
CATCGATCTTGCCCTCGGCAACTTCATGCGCCATCGGTACGTCGAACAGGTCACTCAACCCGTCCGCCGCCGCGCCGGACGCGACCACGAACCCACCGAGATCCTCGCGCTGCAACCACATCGGCCCGTCGACGACCACCGCCTGACCCGCATCGATCACCTGGGTCGTCCCGCCGTCGCCGAGCACGCGTACCCGATCCGGCGCATCGCCCGGGAAGAGCGACAACGTTCCCAGCTGACGCCACAGACGCAGGAGAGCACTCTCGTCGACCTCGCGCTCCGGGTCCGCGATCCGCTCCAGCACCAGACTGATGCCATCGGCATCGAGATCGCCGACCTCACGGACCAGCCCGATCGCCGTCCGTACCTCAGGATCAAGCACCGCGGTCCATTCCGGCGCCGCGTCGAGAAACGTCGCCAGCACCGGCTCCGCATCGGGATCGGCCCGCCCGGCCAGCGGTTCCCCGTCCTCCAGCACAACACGCTCGCGGATCCACCACGCCGAGTACGACGGTACGCCGAGCGGCCGGTCGTCCGGCCCGACAACGCGCACCTGCGTCACCAGGGCGCGACGCAGGTCCGGAGACGATCCAAGCAACTCGAGCACCCGCGGCCAGGCGTCGTCGGTGATCCAGTCCAGATCGCGGATCGCGCTCAGCTCGCCAACGGTCGCGCCGTACCGCGATCCATCCGGCGCTACGTCGTACGCCCAGTCCTCGATGCCGTCCAAATCCTTCAACGACTCGGGCAGTTGGTCGAGCGCGACGTCCGAAGCCGTCACCAGGCCGAGCGTCGCGAGGACGCCGACGGCCTCCAACGCCGGCAGACCGTAGCGGTCGAGCACGGCGCGATCGATCGGCGCGACTTCCTCGTCGTCGAGGACTTCCGCAGCCTCGGACCCGGGAATCACGAGCGCGTTCGCCGGCACCAGCTCGCCGTCAGCGTCACGCAGGACGAGGTCCGAGAGCCACCACAATCCCTCGGCCTGCGACGGATCGGCCGCGACCAGACTGAGCACGGCCTCCGCGATCGCGTCCGGATCGTCGGCATTGACGGAGTGCTCGACAGCCGTCCGTACGGCGCTGTCCTCGAGCAACGATCGCGGCGTCGCGGGAAGCGCCCCGAGCCGCTCGAGCGCCGGGTCCACCGCCTCCGGATGAACGATCCGTATGCCGTACTGCCCGAAGGCGGCCAGGATGCCGGTGGGAATCTCCGGGCCCGGCAGGAGCAGACCGCGCACACCACGCACGAGCCGGCCGTCAGCGAGCGGGACCGGAAGCGTGCCAAGGGATTCACGCAGCAAGGCATCGGTCACCATGCCGCTGAGAGACGCGTAGAGAGCCCTCCACCAGGCGGGAGGTTCGTCGGCGGCAACTCCCCCGAGTTGATCCACCACCTCGGCCAACTCGAGCCTGCGGACGCCGAGCGTCTCGAGGGCCAGCCTGTCCTGCAAGGTCGACCGGATCAGCCCGCGGACGATCGGCGCGAGGACTGCGTTGAACGCGGCGTCGGCGCCATCGACCACGACGGCGTCCCGCGGCCGGAGCACCGTGTCGTCCTCGACCGCCCGGACGAGCGGAGTCCCGGGGAGGACGGCAACGATCTCCTCCCGGAGAGCGCGATCAAGCGTTCCCGCCGCGAGCCCGGTCGGCACGAGGTGGAGGACGTCTCCGCCGTCCTCGACGCGCGTGCGCAGCAGCTCCGCGTACGCCGTTGCCGCTTCGCGGACCAGTCGATCGGTCAGCGGGCCCTTGGCGACGTGCCGCCGGGTCGGGTCCAGCGGGAAGCTCGCGAGCAACAAAGCCTGCAGCGAAAGCGGTTCGTCGGTCGGAGTGGGCGCCTGCACAACGCCGGGCAGCTCCACCTGATCGCGTGGGAGTGCCCAGAGGACCGACCAGGTCGGGCGAGAGCGCTCTTCGATCGGGCGATCGGCGAGCAGTTCCTCACGTTCACGGTCGTCGAAGACACCGGCGGCGCGACCCACCCACCAGCGGGATTCCGCGTCTTCGAGGACCCTGCGCCCGTCCTCGGTCTTGATGTCGATCCGCTCGAGATCCGGCAACGCGAGCAGCAGCGCGTCGCCCGCCTCCTCGAGCAGCCGGCGAACGAGCGCGGCCGCGTTCTCGTCCCGCAGCGGCAGGATCACCGCGGTGTCATATCCCTCCGGCGGCTCACCGTCGGCTTCGAACGGCAGCCGCAACACCGGTACCTGCCCGTCGCGCCGCCGTACCTCGGTGTCCAGCCCGGACGACCCGACGGCCGTGATCGCCGCCGCCGTGTCCGCCTTCGAGAACCGCACGCCGCCGGTGCGCGACAGGATCACCGGCTCGTCGCTCACCGCGAGGACGGCGGAGAACCCGACCCCGAACCGCCCGACCGCGGCCTCGTCCCGCTTGGCCGAGGCGCGCAGAGTCGCGAGTGACTCGACTCCGTCGGCGGACAACGGCGTACCGGTGTTCGCCACGACCAGAGTGCTGCCACGGAACTCGTAGAGGACGCGTCCCGGCGTACCGGCCCGTGCCGCCGCGTCGGCCGCGTTCTGCGCCAGTTCGATCACCAGGCGGTCGGCGTACCCGCCGAGGGCGAGATCCTCCTCGGCGTTGGCGTCCTCGCGGAACCGCACCGGCGCCGCCGACCACCCGGCCAGCACCCGCTCGCGAATCCCCGCCGTACCGAACACGTCGTCGCTCACCGGTGGAAGTATGGCGCGCTCCCACTGGAACGAACAGCGGGGGTTCGGTGCATCCTCCGGACAGGTCGCTATCGTGGTCGGGTGATCGAACCCGGCAGCCGGTACGTCGCCCTTGGCAGTTCCTTCGCGGCCGGACCGGGAATCGACCCGATCGTGCACCGGCCGGCGGGTCGATCGGGCCGCAACTACGCGCACCTGGTCGCCGCGGAGTTCGGCCTGGAACTCGTGGACGTGACGTACTCCGGCGCCACCACCGCGCACGTCCTGGACACTCCGCAGGACGACGCGCCGCCGCAACTCGCCGCCGTCACGCCGGACACCGCCCTCGTCACGATCACTGCCGGAGGCAACGATCTCGAGTACATCGGGACGTTCAGCCGCGGCAGCATGCTCAACACCCTCGCGAAACCGGCCACTCTCCTCGGCCGCCGCGTCGCGAACCGGATCCGTGCCCGCGTCAGCTACCTCAAGGACGACGCGGAGTACCAGGCTGTCACCGACTCGCTGACGAACGTCGTCGAGCAGGTCCGCGAACGTGCCCCGCGCGCCCGCATCGTGCTCGTCGACTACCTGACTCTGGTCGGGCCGAGCACCCGGCCGCGTCTCGACGTACCGCTGAACGAGGAGCAGTTGCCGAGCGTCGCGATGATGGCCGACAGTCTCGCTGCCGCCTTCGCAAAGGCTGCCGCGGCCGGCGGCGCGGACCTGGTCGCCGCGTCGGCCGCCAGCCGCGACCACGCCATCGGCTCGCCGGAGCCGTGGACCACCGCATTCACGCTGCGCCCGCCGGGGATGCTCGGCGGCGTCGTCCCGTATCACCCCAACGCGGCCGGCATGCGCGCTGTCGCGGATCTCGTCATCGACACACTGAAGGCCTGACGTCATGGGCAGCCCACAGGTGCGGCAGGCAACGGTCGCGGACGTCGAGCCCGCGGTCCGCACGCTGGCCCGCGCGTTCGAGGACTACCCGATGACCCGGATGGGTCTCGACCCGGACGACTACGACGCCAGACTCACGCAGTACCAGCGCCTCTTCCTGACCGAGATCGGCCTGGCGCATGGCCGGGTCTGGGTCACTGATGATGTCAGCGCCGTCGCGATCTGGACGACTCCGTCGACGCCGGCGGACGTCTTCGCGTCGCATGCGGACGCGTTCGAGGCGCTCGCCGGTTCGCGGGCCGCGCTCGTCGCGGAGTACGAGGAGGCAATGGGGACCTTCCGTCCGCGGGAGCCCGTCTGGTTCCTGGGTGTGGTCGGTGTCGAGCCCGACCTTCAGCACCAGGGGCTGGGGCGTGCGGTGATCGCGCCCGGTCTGTCGGCCGCCGATCAGGACCACTCGCCGGCGTTCCTCGAAACCCATGAGCCCGGGAACCTGCCGTTCTACGAGTCCCTCGGCTTCGTCACCGTCGCGGAGCTGCAACTCCCCCACGACGGGCCGATCCACTACGCCCTCTACCGGCCGCCCGCTCCCGCCGTGTGAGCTCGACCGGCGTGTGAGGTCGGCGCCGGGCTAGGCCGGGGTGTGGACGTACGGCGTGGTCGTTGTGATGGCGAGGAAGCCGAGACGCTGGAGGATCGGGGAGCTGTCGTCCGAGGCGTCGACGTGGAGATACCGATAGCCGAGCTCGACCGCGCGGGCGGCACGAACCGCCACGAGCGCCTTGTAGATGCCCTTCCCGCGCCAGTCGGCCAGCGTCGAACCACCCCACAGGCCGGTGAACTCAGTGCCCTTCTTGTACACCGCCCACGCCGCGGACACGACCTCGCCGTCGGCCTCGGCGACATAGACGTCGGTCAGGCCGGTCGCATGGCGACGTTCCAGGTCGTCGGCCAGCCAGGACCAGTTCTCGTTCCACACGACCGACTCCATCGCGGCGATGCGCTCGAAGTCGGCGCGGTCGTTCACCAGGCCGATCGTCACCCCGTCGACGGTCGCACGGCCACGCAGGCGTTCGGCGATGTCCGCACTCTCGGCCACGAGAACGGTCTCCTGCTCCTCCGGCTCGAAACCCGCCGCACGCAGCCGATCCGGCAGGTCCACCGGGAGGTCGTGGCCGCGGAGCTTCCACTCGACCGCCTGGCCCTTCGCGGCGAAGTAGTCGCGCTGGCGTGCGATCAGTGCATCGACCTCGGCATCGTCGAGGCCCTCGAGCGTGCGGTAACTGACGAACCCCCGCATCGGGTACTCGACCCGGATCACCGGCCCGTCCATGCTCGTCGGTACGTCAGCGCCCTCGCTCGTCCCGCGCAACTGCGCGTCGTACACCGCCAGCAGGCGCTCTGCCAGATCAGTCTTCGCTCCATCACTCACGCAAGGACTCTGGCACGCTTCTGGGTGATCTCGCGTCCCATTTCAGGTGAATTCAGCGTGTCGCGACTCTCGTCGCTCCCCGCCACCCGAGCCGCAACCAGCCGCGAGCGCTCTGACGACGGCGCGGCTTGCTCCTGCGCTCGACCCGGCCGTCACTCTCCGTCGTGATCGGATCGGTCTTCTGCTCGCGTCGGTCCGCGGCGTTGTGACTCAGCGACACCATCAGGTTCAGCGGTTCCATCGTCCCGTCCTCCGGTTCCGGGCACCGTCTCCCGGCGCCTACACCCCTACGTCGGAGCCGACCGGCCGACTTTGACATCAGATGCGGACCGGGAGTGCGAAAGTTGCGGGGACGCCGGGGCTGTGGACGACGTGGTCGGGTGGGCGGGTCGGTTCGGCGAGGCCGACGGAGGGGAAGAGTCCGTCGATCTCCAAGGTCCTGAGTGTGGCGGTGCGGAAGGACCAGACAGGGTGGTGGTTGGGGAGGTACCAGGTATGCCGCGCTCGGTGCGTGTGGAGACCCCACCGAGCGGTCAGGAAGTCGGTCAGCGGGTCTGAAGCCACGGGCGAGCCGATCGCGACGGTGATCGTCGATGTCGCCTGCACACCAGGCCAGCGAAGGACCGACGTGTACGTGTGTTGGTCGGCAACCCGCGTGTGGGTCATCTGAGCCCAGCGATACGGCAGACCGAAGATCGTGCGGGCCGCCGTGACCACGGCGAGGCGGTCGGCGTCGAGGCTGAGGAAGACGACACCACGACGCCCGGACTCGTCGACGGAGTACAGCCGGATGTTGGTCTCGAGGAACGATCCCAGCACAGGTACGGCGGGACCGCGCGGGAACCCGGTGCCGGTCATCCGGAACGGCACCAGCCCGACGTACGTGCGCCCCTCGAAGGTGTCCGGACGTGTACCCGGCGGGAAGAAGTGCGCGACGTCAACCGGATCCAGCGCCCAGTGCAGGAACGTCAGATCCAGCCACCGCTGCCGCAGGATCCGTGGCCGCTCGAGCTCCGGTGCATCCGGCCAGATCGCGTCCACCGTTCAGTCGACGGTCGGGCGAACCTCGCAGGTCGGCAGGCCGTCGTTCAGTTCGCACACCAGGTACGGCGACGAGGACTCGTCCGGTGACTGCCACGGCATGACCGCATCGCCGGTCAGCAACGCGTCGAGCGTCTGGAGCTCCGGGTCGCGCTGCTCGGCGTGATGCCGGTACCCGGCGGCACCGAGTGCGAGCGCGATCGCCATGCCGAGGAGGTTCACCTCGGTCGGCTGATCGGGAGCGACCGAGTCCTCCGCCGGCTCGAGCTTGATGCCGTGATCCGGCACCTCGACGATGCGCGCGACGTACCTGCCAGCTGTCATGGGTCCGAGCCTAGCCCCAGACCGTCAGCCACCGTGGGAGGTCCCGGGAGGACCTCCCACGCAGGACCTACGAGGAGAAGGCCGCGTCGAAGGACGCGGTGGGTGGGTCGAAGGCGAGGGAGCGGACGAACTGGAGGGCTTCGGCGGCACCGACGAGGCGGTCCATACCCGCGTCCTCCCATTCGACCGAGATCGGGCCGGTGTACCCGATCGTGTTCAGCATCCGGAAGCACGCCTCCCACGGGACGTCGCCGTGACCGGTCGAGACGAAGTCCCAGCCGCGCCGCGGGTCGCCCCAGGCCAGGTGCGAACCCATCCGGCCGTTGCGGCCGTTGCCGACCTGACGCTTCGCGTCCTTGCAGTCGACGTGGTAGATCCGGTCCTTGAAGTCCCACAGGAATCCGACCGGGTCGAGGTCCTGCCAGACGAAGTGCGACGGGTCCCAGTTCAGGCCGAACGCCTCCCGGTGGCCGATCGCCTCCAGCGTCGCGGTGGTCGACCAGTAGTCGTACGCGATCTCGGACGGATGCACCTCGTGCGCGAACCGGACGCCGACCTCGTCGAACACGTCGAGGATCGGGTTCCAGCGGTCCGCGAAGTCCTGGTACCCGGCCTCGATCATGGCCGGGGGCACCGGCGGGAACATCGCGATCGTCTTCCAGATCGACGAACCGGTGAAGCCGACGACCACATCGACACCGAGAGCCCGGGCGGCGCGGGCGGTCGTCTTCATCTCCTCGGCGGCGCGCCGGCGTACACCTTCTGGATCGCCGTCGCCCCAGATGTGCGCGGGCAGGATGGCCTGGTGCCGCTGGTCGATCGGGTCGTCGCAGACCGCCTGGCCGAGCAGGTGGTTCGAGATCGTCCACACCTTCAGGTTGTGCTTCTCCAGGATGTCGCGGCGATCGCGCACGTACGCCTCGTCCTCGGCGGCACGCCGTACGTCGAGGTGGTCACCCCAGCAGGCGATCTCCAGCCCTTCGTAGCCCCAGGAGGACGCCAGCCGGGCGACCTCCTCGAACGGCAGGTCGGCCCACTGGCCGGTGAACAGGGTGATCGGTCGAGCCATGGTCATCTCCTTGGTCGAACAACTTCTTCCGGTACGTCGGTCCAGCCGGGGCGGGCTGCACGAAGCGGGTCGGGTGTCCCCCGGCGGCGCCTGGAGCGCGGGGCGGCGCCGGGGGTCCCCGCCGGCCGTGGGAGATCGCGCTGCCGGGCGCCCCGATCGGGGCCGAACCAGCCGGGGCGGCGGCAGGTGTCACGGCGGACGAGTGCGATCTCCCACGGCGACGTCATCAGGTCAGCCTGTCCTTCAGGTCCTGACCGACTGCGGTCAGCAGCGTGCGGCTGGGCACGTCACGAACCGTTCGGGCCTGAGAGAGGAACAGGTTGAGGGCGACGGTGGCGACGAGAGGCTGATTCCGGCGTACGGCGCGCTCCGCCGACGCCAGCTGGACCTTCATCACCGTGGCGGTTGCCAATGGCACCTTCCCGGCTGCCCGGAAGCGATCGACCAGCTTGACCGCCTCCGGGTACGACGCGATCACGGTGAACGGGACCGTGGTCACCGACTTGTTGCCCGCAGCATCCATCGCCGTGGCCGTCAGTGTGTGCGCCCCAAGCCCGAGAACGACGCCGTCCAGCGTGGTCACCGGCTGTCCGTCGACGGCCAGTGTCACCCCGGCCGGTCCGGACAACGCGTCCGACGCCGTCGCCGCGACTGCCACCGTCGAGGCGACGCCGAGCGAACCGCCGGACGACATCCCGGTCACCACTGCGGCGGGCGCCGTACGATCGATCTTGACGGTGACAGACGTGGGCGCCGACACGTTACCTGCCGTGTCACTGGCACGGACCGCCACAGTGTGCGTCCCATCAGCCGTCAACGACACCGGCGCGGTGTACTCGGACCAGTCGCCGTCTCCGACCTTCTGCTCCAGATACACCTGCCCGCCCTGGTCATCGATCGCCATCGCGGTGGCAGTCACCGCGGATGTCCACCAACCCGCCAGACCCGACGGTGTCGACGGATTCACCGACAACGTGACGGACGGCGCAACCGTGTCCCGGACCAGCTTGAAGTACTCGAACTTCGCGGTCTTCGACGCCGTCTGGTCGACTCCGAACGCATAGACACCGAAGGACGCCGATCCGAGCGCCGCGTTGGTCACCGGAGGCAGGGCAGTCCACGCCAGGCCGTCCGGGCTGTAGGAGCCGGTGAACGTCGATCCGGACTTCGAGAGCCGGAGATACCAGACACCCTGCGTAGGAGCCGGCGCATTGGGTTGCGGTGACTGAACCACGTCCCCCACCTCGCTGCGCAGTTCCAGCGCTCGGGTGACCGCGGAACCCGCCGCATTCGTCGTCAGGTGGTCGAGTTTCACGTAGTTCGCGTCATCGGCGTACACCAGCAGCCCGGCCTGCTGGAACGCTTCGTCGAAGGAGGAACCATCCACCTTCGTCTCGATCGTCCAGTCCCCGTCCGGCGCCGGCTGCAGCATCAGGTTGCGCGGATTGGTCGCGGTCCCCTGGTAGATGTCGCCCTTGCTGGTGTCGATCTCGAGCCCACCATCGGCCAGCCGGTACGCCGCGGGATCCGGTCGTACGACGTCCGACCAGCGGCACGCGTCGAGCGTCGTACCTGCGAACTCGTCGTCCGGCGCGGGCTGCTCGGCCGTGTCGTCCGGCGTGATCGTGAAGTAGTCGAACGACGCCGTGATCGGCAACGCCTCGGTCCGGTTGGTCAGCCCGAACAGCCCGATCCGCGGATTGGAGATCCCGGCCAACTGCTTCGTCTCCGGCATTTGGACGAACGTCGCTCCGTCCGCGCTGTACGCCGCTGTCAGCGAAGAGCCGTCCGACGTGAACCGCACCCACACCGTGTCCGGGTACGTCGCTCCCAGGTTCGCTGTGTTCGACGCGGCGACCTCGTTCGGTACGCCGGCCTCCTCGCGAATGAACTGGAAGATCCGATCGGCGGCCGACGGTGCGCCCGTGGACCGGCCCTGGATCACCATCTTGGCGTAGTTGTCGTCGTCGCCGTACACGATCAGCCCAGCCTGCTGATACGCGAGCCGGGCCGGCAACATCACCTTGGTCGTTGCCTGCCACGGACCGGCCGGCAACGGCTGCAGCACGATGTTCGGTGTGCCTGTGTTCCCGGTCCCGTAGATGTCGGTCGCGGTCAACGGCACCGACAGCTTGCCATCAGCAACAGCCAGCTCCTGGTTGCCCCGGACAACCTCCGACCAGCGGCCGGTGTCCAGGGCGGCGCCGTCGAACCCGTCCGACCGTCCGGTCAGACAAGTCGGCAGCGAAGGCGAGTCCACCGTGATCACGACCTTCGCCGTACCGGCCGCGCCACGCGAGTCGGTCACCGTCGCCACGGCGGTATGAGTCCCGGCTGTCGTGTAGGTGTGGCTCACCGACGCACCGGTGGCCGTCGCGCCGTCGCCGAAGCTCCACGCGTACGACAACGGCAGATCACCCTCGGGATCCGTCGCCGTCGCCGTGAAGTCGACCGCCAATGGCGCCTTGCCTTGTGTGACCGAAGCGTCGACGGTCACCGCCGGCCGCTCGTTCTCCGTCACACCCTTGCCGATGAAGCGCACCCAGTTGACATTGAGCTGCCCGGTGGTCTTCACGAAGTACAGCGGACCGCTCTCCAGCGACGCCCCGCTGACCGCACCCGTGAAGTCGCCGTACGTCTGCCAGCCGCCCGTCGGTGACACCTGGATGGTGGCCACCACCGGACCGTCCGTCGGTGAACCCTGCCGGACCTGGACAGTCGCACCCAGCTCGGGCGACGCGGCGCGCAACTGGAGCTGACCGATCGCCCTCAGGTTGGTCGGCTTCCAGCCCCACCAGTCGCCGTCCTCGATGAAGCCGATGTTCTTCCCACCACCGGCCGTGTCACCGGTGTCTTCGACCTGTACGCCGGGCGCGGCGCCAGGCCCACCGGTCTCGTCGAAGTACTCCGCCTCGCGGGTCTTCGGCTGCAACTGGACCACCTTCTGCGAGGTGATCTTGCCCGTCCCCGGCGCACCCTTGTCGGTGTACGTCACGGTCACGATGCCGAAGATGTTCGCTCCGACGTGCCCCTCGTCACCGGGCAGCGGGAACGTTCCCTCGCAGCCGTGGTACTGCTCGTAGCCGTGGGCATGCTCGTCGTGCCCGAGCGCCGGCTGCGTGATGACGTCGTTGCAGTCGACCACCCCGTCCTCGGGGTCGGTGACCGTCACCTTGTACCGGATCGTGTCGCCGAAGTCGAAGAACCCGCCGTCGACAGGCGCCTCCACGGTGATCGTCGGCGCGGTGTTCCCGGCCGTGATCGTCCGGTTCGAGACCGCTGTCCGGCCGTCCGGATCGCTCACGGTCAGCCGGGCGGTGAACACGCCGGCCGTCGAGTAGGTGTACGACGGTTTGGCCTCGGTACTGTCCGTCGTACCGTTCCCGTCGAAGTCCCAGGCCAGCGTCACCGGCTGCCCGTCAGGATCCCGCGAGCCGGTCGAGTCGAAGGCCACCGTCAATGGCACCGGCCCGGACGTCTTGTCGGTGCTGAACTGCGCGATCGGCGCCCGATTCCCTTGCACATAGTCGATCCGGTAGATCCCCGAGTCGGCGTTGTTGCCGCCGAACCCGCTCCCCCACTCGATCACGTACAGCGCACCGTCCGGCCCGAACTGCAGCGCGTGCGGCCGGATGAAGTTCAAGCCTTGCAGCATCCGCGACACATCGGTCACGCCACTGCGGCCGTCGTTCAGCTGGACCGAGAACAGCCGGCTGTCGTTCCAGTCGGCGAACACGGCCTTGCCGTCGAAGTACGCCGGCCACTTGCGATCCGACGTACTCGCGGCATCGAACCGATACGCGCCACTCGTCATCGGTGCACCGCTGCCACCGATCTCCGGTACGCCGCTCGTCGACTTGCCCATCCACAGCGTCGCCGGAATGGCGGCCGGGAGTTGCGTGATACCGGTGTTGTTCGGCGACTCGTTCACCGGCGCGCCGCAGTTGAAGGTCGGGCCAGACGCACCAGTGGCGAAGTCGTAGTCGTTGTACGGCGTGTTGGCACCGACGCAGTACGGCCATCCGTAGAAGCCCGGCTTGTCGATGATGTCCCACTCGACCCGCCCGTCCGGACCGCGCGTCGGCGAGACCGCGCCCGCGTCCGGTCCGTAGTCCGCGACGAACAGGTGGTTCGTGGTCGGGTCGATCCCGATCCGGAAGGGATTACGGAAGCCCATCGCGTAGATCTCCGGCCGCGTCTTCGCGGTACCGGGCGGGAACATGTTGCCGGCCGGGATCGTGTACGAACCATCTGCCGACGGGTGGATGCGGAGGATCTTGCCGTTCAGGGCGTTGCTGTTGGCGGCACTGCGCTGCGAGTCCCAGGCCGCACGACCAGGTCGCTCGTCGATCGGCGCATAGCCGTCGGAGTCGAACGGGTTGCTGTTGTCGCCGGTGGCAACGAAAAGGTTGCCGTCGCCATCGAACTCCAGCGCACCGCCGGCGTGGCAGCACTGGTCCCGCTGCGTGTCGATCCGCAGCACCTGCTTCTCACTCGCGAGGTCGAGGGTGTCACCAGTCACCGTGAACCGCGAGACTCGGTCGAAGGGCTCAGCGCCCGCCGGAGAGTAGTACAGATAGACGAAACCGTTGGACGCGAACGATGGGTCCAACGCGATCCCGAGCAGGCCGAACTCCTGTCCGGTGTAGACATCCAGCGTTCCCGCGGTCACCACGGACCCGTCCGTCGTGACGATCTTCACCGCGCCGTTCCGGTCGATGTAGAACACCCGGCCGTCGGCGGCGATCGCCAGTTCCATCGGGTTCGACGTGTCGTCGTCCAGCGTGACCTTCTGGTAGCTGTCGCTCAGCGACGCGCCACAGTCCGCCGGCTCGACACCGGCCGCGGTCTTGATCCCGCCGAGCAGCAGTTCCCGGAAGGCAGGTTCGGCGTACGACGCGATCGTGTGCCCCATACCGGTGTACCAGGCACGGCCGCCGTCGTAGTCCTGGCACCACGTGATCGGGTGCTCCGGGCCCATGGTGCCGCCCGTGTACGACGTCTCGTCCAGCGATGCGAGCACGTGAACGCTGCCGCGCGGATTGGTGCGGTAGTTGTACCACTCATCCGTCCGCGGCCAGACAGTCGGCGCGTTCGCGGTGGACGGGTGTGCGTGGTCCTCCACCTTGACCGTCGCGTCCGGCGTACCGGCCGGATGGCTGTCGAAGTAGCTGCCGACGAGCTGTCCGTACCAGGGCCAGTCGTACTCCGTGTCGGACGCCGCGTGCACACCGGCGTACCCGCCACCACCCCGGATGTAGCGCTCGAAGGCGGCCTGCTGGTCGGCGTTCAGGACGTCGCCGGTCGTCGACAACCAGATGACGACCTCGTACTTCGCCAGTTCGGTGTCGTTGAACATCGATGCGTCCTCGGTCGCGGTGACCGTGAAGTCGTTGGCCGCGGCGAGCTCGGTGACGGCCTGGATGCCGGCCGGGATCGAATCGTGCCGGAAGCCGGCGGTCTTGCTGAAAATCAGGGCGTTGAAGGTCTCGTCACCGTGGCCGGGATGAGCCCGGGCCGGTAACGGCGTCAACATCGCCGCGATCAGGGCGAGCACGAGAACACACAACAAGGTGCCGTGCCTGCGTAGCTGGATCATGCGGAGCTCCTCATGGGTCGGATAAGGGCGCGCGCTCCATCACTACAGATCCCGTGCTCTGCCCTGCGCGGGAGTGTTACAACCGGATCAGCGAACGCCGAGCAGGTGCTCCATCGCCAACTGGTCCAGCTTCTCGAACCCGAGACCGCGCTCGGCCAGCGCTTCCCGGTCGTACTTGGAGTTGCGGAGGTCGGCCAGGCTCTCACCCTCGGCCAGGGTGGGCTCGGACAACTCCGCCACACGTGCGGCGGCCAGCGCCTCCGCAACCTCGGGGTCGGCGCGGAACGCCTGAACCTTGTCGCGCAGGATCAGGTAGTTGCGCATACAGCCCCGCGCGGTCTCCCAGACGCCTTCCTCGTCCTCGGTCCGCGGCGGCTTGTAGTCGAAGTGGATGTAGCCGTCGTAGGCCGGCTGGTTCCCGGATCCCTGCAGTACGTCGACCGTCCAGAAGGCCTCCCGCAGGTTCCCGGCACCGAACCGCAGGTCCTGGTCGAAGCGCGGACCGTGCTGCCCGTTGAGGTCGATGTGGTACAGCTTCCCGTGCCACAGCGCCTGCGCGATGCCGTGCGCGTAGTTCAGGCCGGCCATCTGCTCGTGGCCGACCTCGGGGTTGATGCCGACCAGCTCCGGGTCCGCCAGATCGTTGATGAACGCGATCGCGTGCCCGATCGACGGCAGCAGGATGTCACCGCGCGGCTCGTTCGGCTTCGGCTCGAGCGCGAACCGGATGTTGTAGCCCTGCTCGCGCACGTACGCGCAGAGCAGGTCCATCGACTCCTTGTACCGGTCGAGCGCCGCTCGCACGTCCTTGGACCCGCCGGACTCCGCACCCTCGCGACCACCCCAGAGCACATAGGTCGTCGCCCCCAGTTCGGCCGCGAGATCGACGTTGCGGAGCACCTTCGCCAGGGCGTACCGCCGGACCTGGCGATCGTTGGCGGTCAGCCCACCGTCCTTGAAGACCGGGTGGCTGAACAGGTCGGTGGTCATCATCTCGACGACCATGCCGGTGTCGGCCAGGGCCTTCGTGAAACGCTCGAGGTCCTGTCCGCGGGTGGCGTCGTCGGGTACGACGTCCTGGTCGTGGAACGTGACTGCCGCGGCGCCCAGTTCCGCGAGCTTCTCGACCGCGTGGGCCGGGTCCATCGCCGGGCGGACCGCCGTACCGAACACGTCGACGCCTCGCCAGCCGACGGTCCACAGACCGAAGGAGAACTTGTCGTCCTTGGTCGGGGTATAGCCGTTCATTCAGAAATCTCCTGCCATTGTCGGGAGGTCGAACTGGCCTCGACCGCGGCCAGCACACGCTGGACCCGCAGCCCGTCGGCGAACGACGGCGTCGGATCGGCTCCTTCGGCGATCGCGGTCACCAGGTCGACGGCTTGATGGGTGAACCCGTGCTCGTATCCGAGCAGGTGGCCGGGCGGCCACCACGCCTCGACGTACGGGTGGGCGGACTCGGTGGCGAGGATCCGGCGGAAGCCCGCGGTCCTGGCGTCTTCGGTCGCGTCGTAGTAGTGCAGGAGGTTCATGTCCTCGAAGTCGAACGCGAGGCTGCCGTCACTGCCGTTGATCTCGATCCGGATCGCGTTCTTCCGCCCGGTCGCGAACCGGGTCGCCTCGAACACGCCGAGCGCACCGGACCGGAAGTGCGCCAGGAAGACCGCGGCGTCGTCCACGGTGACCGGTCCGCGCTCGGTGCCCGCCGTACCGGCCAGGCCCGAGTGCTCGGCCGCGACCGGACGCTCCTTCACGAACGTCTCGAGCTGACCGCTCACCTCGGCGATGGTGTCACCGGTGATGTACTGCGTCAGGTCGATGATGTGCGCGCCGATGTCGCCGAGGGCGCCCGAGCCGGCCTTCTCCTTGTCCAGCCGCCACGACAGCGGCGCCTCCGGATCGGCGATCCAGTCCTGCAGGTACTGCGCCCGGACGTGCCGGATCGTCCCGAGCTTGCCCTCGGCAACGAGCTGGCGAGCCAGGCCTATCGCCGGCACCCGGCGATAGGTGAACCCGACCATCGACCTGATCCCCTTGGCCCTGGCCGCTTCCGCCGCGGCCGTCATCGCCTCGGCCTCCTCGACCGTGTTGGCCAGCGGCTTCTCGCACAGGACGTGCTTGCCGGCCTCCAGAGCGGCGATCGCGATCTCGGCGTGGCTGTCCCCCGGCGTGCAGACATCGATCAGCTGGATGTCGTCGCGGCCGAGCAGCTTGCGCCAATCGGTCTCGGTCTCCTTCCAGCCGAGCTTGGTCGCGGCCGCCTGGACGGCGTCGGGGTTGCGGCCACAGAGCACGTTCATCGCCGGGTCCAGCGGCAGGTCGAAGAAGCGCGGCGCGCTCCGCCAGGCCTGCGAGTGGGCCGCTCCCATGAACGCGTAGCCGATCAGGCCGATGCCCAGGTTCGTCATGACTCTCCTCGTGTCAGCTCTCGAATGCGGTAGGCATGTACTGGTCCACGTTGTCCTTGGTGACGACCGGCGCGTACAGCTGCACGGTGCGCGGCACCTCGACCTCCACCAGGTCGCCGAGGGCCTTCTTCTGCACCAGCAGCCGGGCCAGCCGGACGCCGTCGGCGCCCTGCGTGGACGGGTAGATGACGGTGGCCTTCAGCAACGAGTTGCCGGACTTGATGTCCCGCATCACGTTCGCCGAACCGGCCCCGCCGACGACGAAGAACTCCTTGCGGCCGGAGTTCTTGATCGCGGCCATCACGCCGACACCCTGGTCGTCGTCGTGGTTCCAGATCGCGTCGATCTTCGGCGCCGCCTGCAGCAGGTTGGCCGCGGCCTTCTCACCGGACTCGACGGTGAACTCGGCGGCGACCCGGTTGCTCACCTTCAGGCCGCAGTCGGCCAGGGCCTCCTTGAACCCCTTGCTGCGGTCCTGGGTCAGCGGCAGCGAGTCGATGCCGGCGATCTCCGCGACC
The DNA here is from genome assembly GCF_040655855.1 of Kribbella sp. NPDC050281. NCBI lineage: Bacteria > Bacillati > Actinomycetota > Actinomycetes > Propionibacteriales > Kribbellaceae > Kribbella > Kribbella sp. NPDC050281. The sequence goes on from NZ_JBFAKS010000009.1 coordinate 65,722, forward strand.
ACGGCGTCCTTCTTGCCCTTCAGCTGCTGGCAGACGTACGTGCCGGCCGAGACACCCATGCCGTGGTTGTCACCGAGGATCGTGGTCCGGGCCGCGAACGGGCTGTCGAACTCACGGTCCACGTTCACCACCGTGATGCCGGCCTCCATCGCCTTGGTCGCCACCGGGGTCAGCGCCGCGCCGTCGAACGGCAGCAGCACGATCGCGTCCACCTTCTGGTTGATGAACGTCTCGACCTGGCTGATCTGCAGGTTCACGTCGTTCGTGCCCTCGGCAACGATCAGCTCGACGTCGGAGAACTTCTTCGCCTCCGCCTGGGTCGCCTTGGTGATGGCCCCCATCCAGCCGTGGTCGGCGGCCGGCGCGGAGAACCCGATCCGCACCTTCTGGCCGGGCTCGTCGTTCTTCCCGGCCGCGACTGCCGGTGCCGGGGCGCTGTCGCTCTCCTCGGCCTTCGGGGTGTTGCTCGTACAGGCGGCCAGGGCGAGCACACCCAGACCGGCGATGGCAACGCTTGCGAGTGTTCGTGCGGACATCGTTGTCCCCTCCTTGTGGCGATTCATTGGCTGGTTGCCCGGACGGCGAGTCGCTGCTGGAGGAGGACGGCGATCACGATGATCGCCCCCTTGGCGACCGACTGGGCGGAGATGCTCAGGTTGTTCAGCGTGAAGACGTTGTTCAGAGTCGTGAAGATCAGGACACCGAAGACGGTGCCCACGATCGTGCCGCGGCCGCCGGACAGCAGCGTGCCGCCGATCACCACGGCCGCGATCGCGTCCAGCTCGTACAACTGGCCGTGGGTCGCGCTGCCGGTCGTCGTCCGGGCCATCAGCATCACCGCGGCGATCCCGCAGCACAGCCCGGCCAGGACATAGAGGGCGACGGTATGGCGCTGCACCCTGATGCCGGCCAGCCGGGCGGCTTCGGAGTTGCCGCCGACGGCGAAGGTGCGGCGGCCGAACGTGGTCCGGTTCAGCAGCACCCAGCCGGCCGCGGCGACCAGCAGGAAGATCCACACCAGCACCGGTACGCCGATCAGCGATCCGCCGAAGAAGTCGACGAACGAGTTCACCGTGATGATCTGGGTCTTCCGGTCGGAGATGATCTCGGCCAGACCACGGGCGGCTGCCAGCATGGCCAGCGTTGCGATGAACGGCACGATCTTGCCGTAGGCAATGAGCAGGCCGTTCACCAGACCACAGGCGGCACCGACGACCAGCGCGGTGGTGACCATGAAGATCCAGTGCAGGTCGGACCCCAGTTGCTGGGTGGCCACCGTCGTGGCCCAGACCGACGCCAGCGCGACCATCGCGCCGACGGACAGGTCGATCCCGCCGCCGGTGATGACGAACGTCATGCCGATGCTGACCACGCCGATCACGGCGGCGAGCCGCAGGATCGTCAGCACGTTGGCGCCAGTGGCGAACGTGTCCCCCGCGGTGATCACTCCCACGATGCAGAGCAGAACCAGCGCCACCACCAGACCGAGGTTGCGCCCCAGGCCACTGTTCAGCAGGCCGCCGGACCGCGGGGCGGCCGGTTGGGTGACGGTTGCCTGGGTCGATGCAGTTGTGTCTTGAGGTGCGATCTCGTCACTCACACCGCACTTCCTTCCATCACCAGGTCCAGGACCTGATGCTCGTCGATATCTTGCGCGGGCCCGATGTGGACGGCACGCCCCTCCCGCAGTACGACGACCCGGTCGGCCAGACCGAGCACTTCCTCGACCTCACTGGAGACCAGCACGATCGCGACCCCGTTGGCGGACAGATTGCGGATCAACGCGTAGATCTCCGACCGCGCGCCGACGTCGACGCCTCGCGTCGGCTCGTCGAGCAGCAGCACGCGGCACTCCCGCAGCAGCCAGCGGGCCAGCACGACCTTCTGCTGGTTCCCGCCGGACAGGTTGCGCACGGGATACTCCACCCCGGCCGGGCGGACATCCAGTGCTCTGGCGAGCCCGGTGGCTGCCTCCCGCTCGGCGCGGCCGTTCAGGAACCCCCCGCTGGCGAACCGCCCCATGCTGGACACCGTGATGTTCTTGAACACGGCCTCGTCCAGGAGCAGCGCCTGACTCTTGCGTTCCTCCGGCGCCAGCCCGACGCCGGCCTTCACCGCGGCCTGCACCCGGCCGGGCCGCAGTGTCACGCCGTTGACCCGGACCGACCCGGTCGTGGCCCGGCGGGCGCCGTACACGGTCTCGAGGACTTCGGACCGCCCCGAGCCGACCAGCCCGGCCAGCCCGACGATCTCGCCGGCCCGCACGGTGAACCCGATGCCGGCGAACTCGCCCGGCCGGGTCAGGTCCTCCACCTCCAGGACGACGGGCGCCGTGCTGAGGATCTCCCGGCGGGGCGGGAAGGCGTACTCGATCGAGCGGCCGGTCATCAGCCGGATGAGTTCCTTGGTCGGGGTCGCGCGGGCGTCGAGGCCGGTGGCGACGGTCGCGCCGTCCTTGAGCACGGTGACCCGGTCGCCGATCTGGCGGATCTCCTCGAGTCGATGTGAGATGTAGACGACCGCCACGCCGCGCGCGGTCAGGCCGCGGATGACGCGGAACAGGTTGGCGACCTCTTCGGGATCGAGCACCGCGGACGGCTCGTCCATCACGATCAGCTGTGCGTCCCGCGACAGTGCGCGGGCCATGCTGACCACCTGCTGGCCGGCGGCGGGCAGCGAACCGACGGACCGATGCGCCGGGATCTCGCCGTGCCCCAGGCCCTGCAGGATCTCTCGGGCCCTGGCCGTCGCCTCGTGCCGGCGGCTGAAGCCGAAGCGGGCCGGCTCGTGGCCGAGGAAGATGTTCTCGGCCACGGACAGTTCGGGGACCAGGTCGAGCTCCTGGTAGATGGCGGCGATACCGCGCTGGATCGCGGCGGTCGGGCTGTTCAGCTGGACCTGTTCGCCGTTGATCCGGATCGCGCCGGCATCGGGCTGGTGAGCGCCGGTCAGTACCCGGATCAGCGTGGACTTGCCGGCGCCGTTCTGGCCGAGCAGGCAGTGCACCTCGCCGGCCCGGACGTCCAGGTCGACGCCGCCGAGCGCTCGTACGCCCGGGAACTCCTTGACGATCCCGGTCATCATGAGCAGATCGTTCATCGGGCCACCCCCGAGCCCACGCGGCCGATCACGGTCGGATCGACCAGGACCTGCTCCAGCGAGATCTGCGCGCCGCCGCGGACCGCCGCGGCGAACCCGAGGTCCGAGCGGACCACCTGGCAGCCGCCGCCGTCCGGCGCGATCACGCGGTCGCGGATCGCCTTCTCCAGCGGTTCCTTCAACCACGGCCCGAGGACGGCGAAGTAGCCGCCGAGCACGAGCACGTCCGGGTTCAGGATGTTCACCAGGATCGCTCCCCCAATCCCCAGCCAGGTACCGACGTCCTTCAGCGCGCTCAGCGTGCGCGCGTCCCCCGCTTCGGCCCGCCGGGTGATCCCGGCCAGCCGTTGCTCCACGTCCAGGGACGGGTCCCGGACCGGGTCGTCCCTGTCCGTTGCCTTGTGCAACAGTGCGCTCAGGCCGACGACCGTCTCCCAGCAGCCGGTCCGCCCGCAGCCGCAGATCCGGCCGGGAGGCGCGACGGGCATGTGGCCGACCTCGCCGCTGTAGCCGCGTCCGCCGCGGAGCAGGTGTCCGTTCGACACCATCCCGCCGCCGACACCGACCGCACCGGTCAGCAGCACGAGATCCTGCACCGGCGTGTTCTTGCGCAGCTCCGAGTACGCCGCCAGGGCCGCGAGGTTGGCCTCGTTGTCGACGTGCAGCGGGTACGACGGTCCGCCGAGCCGCGACCGCATCTCCTGGATCACCTGGACCTCGCCCCAGCCGAGGTTCGGCGCGAGCTTGAGGGCGCCGGTGTCGCGCTGGACGAGACCGGGCACGGCGACGGTCACGCCGGCCAACCGTCCGGCGCGCGCCTGCACGGCAGTCACCGCCTCGCGGACGAGGTCGGCCACCCGGTCGAGCGTCGTACTGGGGTCGAGGTGGGCAACGTCGAGCGGGTCGCGGCGTTCGATGACGGTGTCGCCGGCCAGGTCGAGGGCGGAGACGGCGATGTAGTCGACGTTGATCTCGGCACCGATGCCACACACGCCGCTGCCGTCCAGCTCGACCAGTTGGCCGGGCCGGCCGAGGGCGCGGGTCGAGTCGGCCGGGCCTTCGCGAAGCAGGCCGCGCTCGACCAGCTCGGCGACCAGGCTGCTGACTGTGGCCTTGTTCAGGCCGGTGTCGGCGGCGATCCGGGCTCGTGACTTCGGCCCGGACTCGCGGACGTGGCGCAGGACCACGGAGAGGTTGTTGCGGCGCAGCGACACGTGGTCCGCGGCAACGGCTCGGTCTCCCGGACGGCGGCCGTCGGTCAGCGTCATCAGGCCACCCCTCCCTCAGACTTTGTCTGTTGAGCCAACAAACTAAGTATCAGCGGTGGAGCCGTCAAGGCCTTGTCGCGATCGCTTTCTTGCAAGAGTCTGTTCGAGATTTCCTCCGCCCCCGACAGGAGTCCGCCCCATGAAGCTCTCCCGCCGTACTTTCCTTGCCTCGACTGCCGCCACCGCTCTGGCCGGGGCAGTCCCCCAGGTCGCATCCGCCGCCAATCCACCCGGTGACGTCGTCGGCAAGGTGACCGTCGGCTACCAGGGCTGGTTCGCCTGCGGTGGCGACGGTGCACCGATCAACGGGTGGTGGCACTGGAGCAACAACTGGGGCCAGCCGCCGTCACACACTTCCAGTGGATGCAGCAGAACGGCTGCGACACGGCCGCCCTCCAGCGGTTCAACCCGACCGGTGGCGAAGGGCCGACCCGCGACGCGATGGCCGTCAAGGTCCGGCAGGCCGCGGAGCAGTACGGCAGGAAGTTCTACATCATGTACGACGCCACCGGCTGGACCAACATGCAGTCGGAGATGAAGGCGGACTGGACGGCGAAGATGAGTGCGTACACCTCGTCACCGGCGTACGCGCGGCAGAACGGCAAGCCGGTCGTATGCATCTGGGGCTTCGGCTTCGACGAAGCGAACAAGGCATGGCCGGCGTCGGTCTGCCTCGATGTCGTCAACTGGTTGAAGGGCCAGGGGTGCTACGTGATCGGCGGCGTACCGACGCACTGGCTGCCCGGGAACGAAGACTCGCGGCCCGGCTATCTCGACGTGCACCACGCGTTCAACATGTTGTGACCTGCAGTCCGGCCACCGGCGGCACGGCGACCTGATGTGGCGCCAGTTCTACAACCTCACCCGCGTCGGGGTGCAGGGTGTCTACATCTCGATGTTCGACGAGTACAACGAGGGCAACCAGATCGCGAAGACCGCAGAGGGCGGTGCCTGGGTTCCGGCCGGCTCCGGGATCCGCGCCCTCGACGAGGACGGGTACGGCGTGTACGTCGGACTACTACCTGCGGTTGACCAACGACGGCGGCCGGATGTTCAAGGGCCAGGCGCCCGTGACGGCAACCCGGCCCACGCAGCCGTGGCCGGCCTAGAAGAGCTCCATGCTGTCTGCAGCGGCGGTGATGACAGGGTTGTCGAGGTAGAGGCGGCAGGCGATGGCGTGTCCGGCGCAGGTCAGCAGTGACGGGCCGGCCGCGTCCACGACGCGGTAGGCCACCGGGTGCTGGCAGCGCTCGACGGCGCCCTCGTTCTGCCGGTGGCAGCCGAGGATGTGGCAGGTGACGGTGTCGCCGACGTTCATCAGCGTCAGACCGTGCTCGGGGCAGACGCCCCAGCCGACGCCGCAGGCCTGGGCTTCGCTCGCGGCCAGGCGGACGAGGCTGCCGGCGGTCGCCTCGAGCTCGCCGGCGATCGTGCGGAACGTGCTCGCGGCCTGGTCGAGCTCACGCCGGAACCGGCGCAACTCGACGGACTCGGGCATGCCACGGGTGGCGGCCTGCAGGTTCTCGGACAGGGCCATCGCTGCGACCGCGATCTCGTCGACGCGGACCGGAGTGTTGAACTCGCCCAGCGGCGTACCGTTCACCCGCGTGCTCGGCCGCTGGGACCAATGCACCTGCTCGGGACCGTTCTCCGGGCCGTTCTCCGGGCCATTCTGGGGGCCGGCCTGAGGACCAGCCTCGGGCCCGCTCGCGGGGTTGGCTGGTCGAGCACCGGTGTCGCGTGCAGGAGCGTTCTGCGCGGCCTTGCCGCGGCCCCGCTTCTTGTGGTCGCGATGCTCCGCGGGAGCTCTGTGCTCGTCGGCCCCTTGGTCCGCCGGAACGTGGCCGAGTGGAGCTTGCGGCTGCGGGCCGTGACCGTTGGCCCCGTCGGCCGCCGCGGTCCCGTTGACCGGGAGCCGGCTGTCCTGTGCTGTCCGCCCGTTCATACAGCCTCACTCTTCAAGTGCCTGGCCATCGCCATGCCTGCCCCCTGATGTGCTCCGGGGGCCGATCGTGCCATGTCCTCGGCGCTTGATACCAGAGGAAATCACCGAGCGTCACCCACTGCTCCCCCTCAATTGCAGAACGCAACGATCCACCCCAGCTTTCGGTATGGTTCCCCACCCGGAGTCCGGATACTCACACGCTGCGTATTCCTCGACACCGCTTTAACATTTCGGCACCGACGGTCATAGCTACTCGGCACGCTGTGACGGTCGGCTGGTTACCGCAGAGTTCAATCGTGCGGTTGAGTTTCGCGTTTCTCCACAAGGTGTTCGCGGAGGAACTCGACCGTCCGAGCACGCGCCCGGTACGCCGAGTTCGGCGGGTTCTCCCGCACCTCGTGGGTGACGACCGCGTGGGCCGAGGTCGTGAAGCCGTCCGGATTGCCCGGGCCGGAGTCGAGCTCGATCACCTCGAACGCGTCACCGAGCTCCGCGCGAAGTGTGGCGAAGCGCTCCGGCGGCGCCGCCCGGTCCTTGCTGAACCGCAGACCCAGCACGCAGAGTCCGTCGTTCCGCGTCCGTTCCTTGACGATCTCGAACTCCCGCCGGGACAGACCCGGGTCCTGCCGCATCGCGCGCGTCACCGGGAACGGCACCGCCGGCTGACTGAGAACCGGCGCGGTCACCGACTCCTCGACGGCTGCGGCCAGGGCGAACCCGCCGGTGAAGCACATCCCGATCACCCCGACCCCACGGCCCGGCGTCCGGGTGGCCAGGTCGGCGGCAACGGCCCGCAGGTACTTCGTGATCGGCCGTTCCGCGTCCGTCGCGAAGGCCCGGAACTCCTTGGACACGCACAGGCGGGCGACTGTCCGCAGCACGTAGCCCATGCTCGGGTCGCGTCCCGGCGTACCGAACGGCGACGGAATGACGACGGTGAACCCCGCGCCGACCAGATGCTCGCCGAAGGACTGGACCTCGGGTGTGAGTCCCGGCACCTCGGGGATCAGCACGACTCCAGGACCGGACCCGTTCTCGAAACAGTCGTAGGTCAGTCCGGCGCCGGTGAACGGTCCTCGCCGCCAGCCGGACAGATCGGAGCCCGATGCCGCCATCACGCCTCCTCGAAGTCGTGCCCCAAAGCTTAGAGTGCGCGGCAGGCAACAACCTGACGTCCAGCGCGCTGCAGCAGTACGGCAACCGGGTCCGGAAGTCGATCGCCTCGGTGAAGCTCGCCTCGAACGGGCGGTACGCGTTCGGCATCAAGCCGGCCGCTCGAGGGACGATCGCCTACCGGGTCTGGTTCCCGGGCGACGCGGACCACGCCGCGGTGTACACGCCCAACAAGTTCCTCACCATCCGCTGACGCACCACCCTCAGCACGCCCCGGTCGAGTCGGCCGGGGCGTTGCTGTTCGTCAGGGGGTGTAGTGCTGGACGGCGCCGCCCTTCGAGAGGTCCACGAGGGTGTGGGCCAGGTCGCGAGCTTCGGCGAGGACCTCGTCGAGGTCGATGGTGGTGAGTTGGCGATCGCGTACGACGACCTGGCCGGCGACGAGGACGGTGACGACGTCGGACGGGCGAACGGAGTACACGAGAGCCGCCCGGGCGTCGTGGAGCGGTTGGCAATGCGGCCCGGAGAGGTCGACCAGGGCGATGTCGGCCTGGCGGCCCGGTTCGAGGGCGCCGATCGTGTCGGGGAGACCGGCCGCCTTCGCGCCACCCCGGGTGGCGAGGCGGAGGGTGTCGGAGATGGTCATCCACTCGGCGTCCTGTTCGCGTTGCTTCTGGGTGAGGGCGACCATGCGCATCGACTCCCAGACGTCGAGCGTGTTGTGGACCGCTGCTCCATCGGTGCCGACGCCGACCGGCACACCGATCGACTGCAGGCTTCGGATCGGTGTCACCGAACCCATCGCGAGCTTCAGATAGACCTTCGGGCAACTGGCGACCGCGATGCGATCGGCATGGCGCTCGAGGATCGCCAGGTCGGACTCCCGGATGCCGCAGCCGTGCGCGATCAGAGCACCGGCGTCCAGCACGCCGGTCCGGTCGAGGACCTCCATAGGGGTGACACCGAGTCGGTCCACCGACGAAGCGGTCTGCTCCTCGGTCTCGGCCGCGTGCAGATGGATCCGGAGCCCCTCGGCTCGCGCGATGTCCGCCGTACGACGAAGGTCCTCGTCCGTCACCGTGTACGTCGCGTGTGGGCCGAGGCTGGCGGTGATGCGCGGGTTGAGGGTGCTGAGGTCGCGGGTGGTCGCGATGGCTGCGTCGATGGCTTCTGGGCCTGTCGAGGAGAAGTACGTCGGGGCAAGGTCGGCGCGGATGCCGGACTCGAGCGCGGCCCGCGCGATCTGGTCGGCGTAGAAGTAGTGGTCCACGAACGTGGTCACGCCGGCCAGCAGCATCTCCGCGCACGCCAGCCGTGCTCCGACGCGCACCCGATCCGGGGTCAGATTGACCTCCATCGGCCAGATCCGTTGGTTGAACCAGTCATCGATCGACACGTCCTCGGCCGCGCCCCGCATCATCACCATCGGACTGTGCGTATGCGAGTTCACCAAGCCTGGCACAGCGAGCAACCCAGTCCCGTCGATCACCTCCACCTCCCCCAGCGCACCTGCCTCCTCCTCCAGCCCAACCTGGAGGTCGGCTCCGGTCGGGGCGACAGCAGTGATCCGGTCGTCGTGAACATGCAGATCCTGAAACTCGTCGATCCGGCACTCCCCCGCCTCAGGCACCACCAGCACCGAGACGTTGCGGATCATCAGTCGAGCCATCAATCCTCCACCAGCCGGTGTCACAACCCTGCGCGGTCGCCCAAAGTCTTGTCCATCCACCAGGCCAATCAAGGGTCTTGTCGAGGGCCGCTCAGATCGGTCAGCGGCGCACCTGATAGCGCAGGTGAAGCACCCGGTTGCCCTGGATTACCACGTCAGGATCCTCCAAGAGGTGCTGCGCGTGGACCGACCCGAAGTAGCGCTTGCCGGACCCGAACACGACGGGTACGACGTCCATGCGCACCTCGTCGATCAGGCCCGCGGCAAGCACCTGGCCGCCGACGTCGCCGGCGGCGACCTCGACCATGCGGTCACCGGCAAGCTCCTGCGCCTTGGCCACGGCTGCCTCGACGCCGTCGACGAAGTGAAACGGCGCCTCGGGATCCCAGCCCTCGGGCTCCGGCCGGTGTGTCACGACGACCACGTGGTCGATCCCGCTCGGAGGCTTCCCGTCCCAGCCGTCTGTCAGGTCGAAGACGTGGCGGCCGGCGATTGTCGCCCCGATCTGGTCCCAGTACGGCCGGGTGTAGTCGTACGACGTCTGCGACACCTTCACGTAGCCGCTCTCGTCCAACGGGACGTCGCCGCTCGTCAACCAGTCGAACAGCGGTCCGGGCTGGTCATTCTCGTCCGCGATGAAGCCGTCCACCGACACCGAGCCGTACATGACCACCTTGCTCACGGGGCTCTCCTTTGCTTGGGGTGTGCCCATTCTGGCGTGCCCTGAGCTGTCGATCTTGTAAGAAATCAATCCGCCGGCAGCGGCCAGCCGTCCAGCGCGTGGCCGGGATGTTCGCGCAGGAACTGCCGCCGGACTTCGACGTACCGGGTCGGCGTGAGCCCGGTGAACGCCCGGAACTCGTGGCCGAAGTGGGCCTGGTCGAAGTAGCCTGCGCCACCGGCGAGGTCGCCCCAGTCGATCGGTACGGCGGGGTTGATCGCCAACACGGTGGCGGCGAAGCGGTAGGCGCGGGCCAGCCGCTTCGGCGTGACGCCGATGAGCTCCTTGAAGCGGTGTGCCAGATAAGTACTGCTGACACCGGCTGCCACGCTCAGGTCGCCGATCGCCACCGCCCCGCTGGTCGCCGCGGTGACACTGCTCATATGGCGGACCAGCCCCAGGCCGGCGGTCTCGCACAGCCGTCGCATCAGCTCCTCCTCGAGCAGCGTCAGCATCTCGTGCGGTCCGTCCGCCGTGGCCAGCCGGTCTCGCAGCTCAGCAATGGCGGGCCGACCCCAAACCTGCTCTACCGTCACCGGCCGGTCAACCAGCTCGGACGCGGGCATCGGCAGGAACGGCGCCGGCCCCCACGGCTTGAAGTGCACGCCGACGGACCGGGACTTGGGTGGGTAGCCGAACTCCCACGCGCGGGTCGGCATGGTGACCACGCAGCCGTCGCCGTACTCGGCCATCTCGACGTCGGTGCCGGCGCGGATGCGGAACGGCGCAGCGAGGTTGACGATGAGCAGCGCCGCCGGACTTGCCGGCAGCGTCAGCCGGGCGTACGGCGGCGCACCCTCCAGGTAGTAGAGGTCGTCGATCAGCCCGTCCAGCGGCGGTCGCGGCACTCTGGACACGTACTCCACGCCCACAGCATCGCCGACATCCCCGCCGGCATCGCGCGCGGGGCTACGACGCTCCCGCATCGCGTACCTGCCGGGAGATCTGCCGGTGCAGGTCCTCGGCCGGATGCGGTCGGACCATGTGCTGCATCCACCAGGCCAACCTGTGATGTCTCAGGACATCGGTGACGGTTCAGGGGTCTTGGCGTGGGCCGCGAGGGCGGCCGTTACCGACGTAGGTCACTCCGGAGCGCGGGTCTGGTGTGCTCGATGAGGATCTCGCCTTCGAGGTCGGCCAGGTTCTGCACCGGCCCGGGTGCGTCCGGCTCGCCGATTCTTCGCGATCGGTGGCCAGAACGCGGACCGGGATGATCCAGAATTGTTCGGCTAGCGCGGGGCGGTGCCGTCGGGCGACGGAAGCCCCAGCGATGACGCTGCCCACGACAGGTCGATCGCGATCAGCCGGATCATCACCGGGACCACCCAGTCCGGCAGGGAATCGTGGTGAACGCGATAGGCGAGCGTGGCGGCACCGGCGGCGGCCCAGGGTGCGCCGTCGGGCATGACGTCGTAGGGAAGGGCGCCGCCTTCCAGGTGCAGGGTCGGGAGCAACCCGGCCAGATCGTAGTCGGCGCTGCCGCGTGAGGTATGGCTCCAGTCGACGAAAACCACCCGGTCGCCGTCGATGCAGATGTTGTCGCTGCGAAGATCCCCGTGCACCAGGCTCATTCCGTCCTCGTCGCAGCGGGATTCGGCGGCGATGAGCTGCGGTGCGGCGTTGTCGAGCCACTTCTCCGAGCACAGCTGCAATTCGAGGAAGGCCGTTCGGTCCGGGCCGCACAGTAGGCCGGGCCAGCGAGCGCGCGTTCGCGGTGTGGGTGAGAAAACGTTCGGTGCCTCGATCTGTGAAAGATTGGCGACAGCGGTGAGTAGGAGATCGATATCGCCGGGGCGCCAATTCACACCCTGATGGCTGGCCGGCCAGTGAGCCCGGCTGAGATCTTCAGTGACGAGAATCGGGCGGCCGGGCTCGTCGAGCCACGCGATGATCGTTGGCGCGAACCGCTCGGGAACGTGCTGCAGGGAAAGGTGTTCGGTGCGGAGCCAGCGCTCGGTATCGTCGTCGGTGGCGGCTTTGACGAAGACGCGCGTGCCGTCGGCCAATCCGACTGAGTACCGGATCGCCCCCGACCAACCGGTATCGGGAACTGCCCACGTCGTGGTCGGCCGGCCCAGTGCCTGTTCGACCCGGCGTCGGATCTCGGCATCGGGTTCGTCCGGCATCAGTTCCCAACCCAGGATTCGCGCATCTACGTCGTCGCAGATTGGATTCTGGCAGAGAAGAGGTGGCTGCGCGCCTTTCCGCGTTTGGCTGGCTGGGACTGTCGAGGGGCCCGCCTGGCCCACACTTACCGAGACGTAGAGGCAACTGGCTGGCGGAAGTGGCGACGGTGGCGACTCGTTCTTCGGCACAGGCGCAGCGACCGGCCCCGGCAATCACCGACCCCGCCGACTCACCGAAGTGTCACCACCAAGACCCCCGAAACTGTCACCGATGTCCTGATGCGGAACCGTCACCGATGTCCTGAGACATCACATCCACCAGGCCAACGGTCACGAGATCCAGGGGAACATATGTTCGAATCTCGGGTATGGTGGGGTTCATGGCTGCTGGGCTTCAAGGGTCGTTGCTGGATGCGTTCGAGGATCCTGCGCTGGGTTCGCTGGCGGGGGTCGGGCGGACGGAGCTGGGGCTCGGGGCGTGGATCGATGTGTTGCCAGCTTGGTTGACCGGGGCCGATCAGGTGTACGAGCGGTTGGCACGGGATGTGCCGTGGCAGGCCGAGCGGCGGCAGATGTACGACCGGGTGGTCGACGTACCGCGGCTGTTGTGCTTTTACGGGGAGAACGAGGAGCTTCCGGTGCCGATCCTGGATGAGGCTCGGGATCTGCTCAGTGGGCACTATGCGGACGAGTTGGGTGAGCCGTTCCGGACGGCGGGGTTGTGTTTCTACCGGGATGGGCGGGACAGCGTCGCCTGGCACGGGGATCGGATCGGGCGCGGGAATCACGAGGACACGATGATCGCGATTCTGTCGGTCGGGGAGCCGCGTGTGCTCGCGTTGCGACCGCGGCCGGGTGGGGCGAGTGGGCCGGTGGGTTCGACGGTGCGTTATCCGCTCGGGCATGGGGACCTCATCGTGATGGGTGGTTCGTGTCAGCGCACCTGGGAACACGCGATCCCCAAGGCGTCCGGGCGGGTCGGACCTCGCATCAGCATCCAGTTCCGCCCCCGAGGCGTCCGCTGACCCGTCGTGCGGTGGGGTTGTTTGGCTGCGGATGGGTGCTGGGTGGTCAGGCTGCGGCTTGGGTTTGGAGTTGGGGTTGGTAGACGTGGTCGGCCGAGGCGACGTAGAAGCCGAGGAGGCGGACGTCGGCGGCTTGGCAGATGCGGGTGGCGGCTTCGGCCCACTCGGTGTCCACCTCCGGCTGGAACGGCGGTCCTGGGCGGCCCAGAGCCAGGATGAGACCGGTGCCTGGCGCCGTTCGGACCGCGGGCAGGATCGGGTCCAGCGCGGATGAGCAGACGCCGGCAGTCCCGGCGCGGTGGTGGTGCGACGCATCGGCAGTCCCGGCGCGCTCGTGATGTGGGGCGTCGGGACTCCCGGCGCGGTGGTGGTGCGAGGCGACGTGCTCGATCGGAACTGCGAAGTCTTCGGGGAGGTCGAGGGTCAGGGCTGCTCGGTAGTGGTTGTCGGGGTCGCAGAGGAGAACGGTGAAGGTGCCGCGACGCCGGTCGCCGAGGGTGACCATCAGGTCGACGACATCGGCGGCGCGAGCGGGATCGGACAAGGGCTGGTTGGTCCACGTGGGTGGGAGGTTCTGGAAGCTCATACCTACAAAGTGCCGTTGTTCCGGCCGCCCCAGAGAGTTATCCACAGACCAATTCCCGCAGGCACAAATGGCCCACCACAGGAGGCATGAAGTGGATCTGCCTGCTGGGCCGCTGCGCTCCTAGGCTCGAAGCAGACCGAGCCGAGGGAGACTCCGATGAGCATCACGACAGACCGCATCCGCAGCGGACGCGGCAACATCCTGCCGCCGGCCGGAGCACCCCGCGACCTCGCGATGGCGCAGCTGGCCAACTCCGTCGGCGACGGCGCGTTCATCGTCACCTCGGCACTCTTCTTCACCCGGGTTGTCGGACTGTCGACCGCCGAGGTCGGCCTCGGCCTCACGATCGCCTGGCTGGTCGGCTTCCTCACCGGTGTCCCGCTCGGCAACCTCGCCGACCGTCGGGGCGCTCGCGGCACAGCCGTCCTGCTCGCCCTGACGACAGCGGCCTCGGTCGGCTCGTTCCTCTTCGTCCGCAGCTTCGCTCTGTTCCTGGTCGCTGCGATCGTCTACGCCTGCAGCCAGACTGGTCTCACCGCCGCCCGGCAAGCACTCCTGGCCGGTCTGGTCACGCCGGCCGAGCGCACCCGCATCCGAGCCTTCCTCCAGTCCACAGTCAACGCCGGCCTCGCAGCAGGCGCCGCACTCGGCGGCCTCGCGCTCCGCTTCGACACATCAACGGCGTACCTGACCGTCTTCGCACTGGACGCGCTCAGCTTCCTGATCGCGGCCCGACTGCTCCACCGCGTGCCGTCGGTGGCGGTCAGACTGCGCGTGAAGGGTGAGCCGCGGCTCGCCGTACTGCACGACCGCCCGTACGCCGTCCTCGCGCTGCTGAACTCGATCATGCTGCTGTTCATGCCGCTGCTCAGCCTGGTCGCACCGCTGTGGATCGTCTCGCGCACCGACGCACCGGACTGGGTGGTCGCCTCGTTGCTGATCGTCAACACGCTCGGAGTCACGTTCTTCCAGGTGCGGATCGCCCGCAGCGTTCGGGACCTGCGGACCGCCACCCGCTCGGTCCGGTTCGCCGGAGTCGCGATGTTGGCCGCGTGCGCGGTGTTCGCCATCTCCGCCGCCAAGATGAGCACTTGGACTGCGGCCGTCGTACTGGTCGCCGCCGCTGCGCTGCTGACGCTCGGCGAGATGAAGCTGGCGTCCGGTGCTTGGGAAATCAGCTTCGGACTGGCGCCGGCCGACAAACAGGGCCAGTACCAGGGCTTCTTCGGCACCGGCCCTGCGATTGCTCGCATGCTCGGTCCGGCGCTGCTGACCACAGTGGTCCTGGGGTGGGGTCCGATCGGCTGGATCGCTGTGGGTGCACTGTTCCTAGGGACCAGTTGCGCAACTGGTCCCGCCGTACGATGGGCTGCACGGACGAGGACCGTCAGCGAGACGGACCAGCCGTTGCCGGCAAAGGAGAACGCCGTCTGATGGACATCCCCGGACTGGTCGAGATCACGACGTACGACGAGCTGCGCAGCGTGGTCCCGCAGCCGCTAGGTCCCGTCGCCAACAAGACCCGCAAGGAGCTCCACGAGCTCGACCGGCAGTGGCTGTCGGTCTCGCCGTTCTGCCTGATCGCGACGTCCGCCGCCGACGGCAGCTGCGACGTCTCGCCGAAGGGCGACCCGGCCGGGTTCACCAAGGTCTTCGACGACAGCACGATCGCGATCCCCGAGCGCGCCGGCAACCGGCGGGTCGACGGCTTCACCAACATCCTCTCCAACCCGCACGTCGGCCTGGTCTACTTCATCCCGGGCCGCGGTGACACGCTCCGGATCAACGGCCGGGCCCGGATCGTCCGCGAGGCGCCGTTCTTCGACGAGATGATCGTGAAGGGCAACCGGCCGCAGCTCGCGCTGCTGGTGGAGATCGAGGAGGTCTTCCATCACTGCTCGAAGGCGTTCCTGCGCTCGCGGTTGTGGAAGCCCGAGACCTGGGACCCGACCGCGATGGCGAACCGGCCCACCATCGCGAAGACCCTCGAGCGGAAGGACACCGATCTGGCCGAGCTGGAGGAGTACTACGGCAAGGCGTACGAGGAGAAGATCTACAAAGTCAAGTACTGACTCCGGATACTCCCGGCGGAGCAGAACGAAGTACTCCGTGGCGACGATGACACCTGACCGCGCGGCCCCGTACGGTTTCGTACTGTGAGCACGACTGACCTGACAACCGAAACCGCACCCACCGCCTTGGCCCGGGTGCGGCGGATCGCGTTGCCGCTGGTGCTCTCCTTGATCGGCGTGGTGGGCTCGCTCGGCGCGTCCCGGGGCGAGCCGGAACGCCGGGCGGCCGACTGGTTCATGGTCGTCCTGGTGCTGATCGGGACGGTGTCGCTGTACTGGCTGCAGACCCGGCCGATTCCGGTGCTGTGGGCAACGGTCGGCTCGACGCTCGTCTACATGCTGATGCAGTACGCGTACGGCCCGGTGATCTTCGCGTTCGTGATCGCGGTCTTCAGCGTGATCCGGCGCGGCTACCGGCTGGCAGGCTGGACCGGCCTCATCACCTTGTACGTCGGGCACCTCCTCGGCCGGTTGGTGCTCGGGATCAACGAGGATGGTGTGTACCAGGTTCTCCTCGTCGCCACGTGCTTCGTCGTCCTCGGCTTCGTTGCCGAGCTTTTCCGGGCGCACCGCGACCGCGTCATGGCTGCAGCCCGGACCCGCCGGGAGGCGGAGCTGCGGAAGGCCGGTGAGGAACGGCTGCGGATCGCACAGGAGCTGCATGACGTGGTGGCGCACCACATCTCGCTGATCAATGTGCAGGCCTCGACCGCGCTGCATCTGGTCGACCGGCAGCCCGAACAGGCCGGACCGGCGCTCTCGGCGATCAAGGACGCCAGCAAGGAAGCCCTGGTGGAGCTGCGCTCGATCGTCGGCATCCTGCGGCAGTCCGACGAGACCGCGCCACGCCAACCGGTCGCAGGACTCGAACGGCTCGAGCATCTGATCAGCCGGACATCGATGGCCGGCCTCGAGGTCCACACCGTCGTCCACGGCGATCCGCATCAGCTCCCGACCGGACTGGACCGGGCCGCGTTCCGCATCATCCAGGAGTCGCTCACCAACATCGTCCGGCACGCGAAGGCGAGCGAGGCGACCGTCCGCATCCAGTACGGCGAACAGTCGCTCGTACTGCAGGTCGACGACGACGGTCAGTCCCTCGCAGGCCCGCCGAAGGAAGGCAACGGCATCATCGGCATGCGTGAGCGAGCCACCGCCCTCGGCGGGACGCTCACCGCCATCCGCACGCCGACGGGTGGCCTGCGCATCATCGCCAACCTGCCGCTGTAGCGGCCTACTCCGGCAGTCGGACGTGTGACGGGTTGAGGTCCGCCACCTGCGAGACGCCCAGCAGCGCCATCGTGCGGCGGACCTCCTTGGTCAGGATCTCCGCAGCACGCGCCACACCGCGCTGGCCGCCGGCCATCAGGCCGTACAGGTACGCACGGCCGACCAGACACGCGTCCGCGCCCAGAGCGATCGCCGCGACGATGTCAGCGCCCGACATGATGCCTGTGTCTAGGTAGACCTCGGCGTCGCTGCCCACCGCCTTGCGAACGTCCGGGAGGATGCGCAGCGGTGTCGGAGCCCGGTCGAGCTGGCGGCCGCCGTGGTTGGACAGCACGATCGCGTCCGCGCCGGCATCGACCACCCGTCGGGCGTCGTCGACGGTCTGGATGCCCTTGACGATCAGTGGACCGTCCCAGATCGAGCGCAGCCAGCTGAGGTCGTCGATGGTCATCGTGGGGTCGAACAGCTTGTCCAGTAGCTCGGCGACCGTGCCGTCCCACGTGGACAGCGACGCGAACGTCAGCGGCCGCGTGGTCAGCAGGTTGGCCCACCACGCCGGGTGCAGCGATGCGTCCAGCACAGTCTTGGCCGTCAGTTGCGGCGGGATGGTGAAGCCGTTCCGTACGTCGCGCAGCCGTGCACCGGCGACCGGTACGTCGACTGTCAGCATCAAGGCCTCGTAGCCCGCGGCGGCCGACCGCTTCACCAGGTCTTCACCGGCGTCGCGGTCCTTCCACACATACAGCTGGAACCACTTCCGCGCGGCCGGCGCGGCCTCGGCGACGTCCTCGATCGAGGTGGTGCCCATGGTCGACAGCGCGTACGGGATGCCGAGCTCCTCGGCGACCTTCACGACCGCGCTCTCGCCCTCGTGGTTCATCATCCGGGTGAACCCGGTCGGCGCGAACGCGAACGGCAGCTCGGACCGCCCACCCAGGATCGATGTCCCGAGGTCGATGTCGGACACGTCGCGCAGGATCGACGGCTGCAGCTCCATCTCCGCGAACAGCCGGCGCGCGCGGCGCAGACTGATCTCCGCCTCGGCCGCTCCGTCGGTGTAGTCGAACACCGACCGCGGCGTCCGGCGCTTGGCGATCGCCCGCAGGTCCGTGATGGTGAGCGCCTTTTCCAGCCGGCGGTCGGTCGCGTTCACCGTGATCGGCTTCGGCCGCAGCAGCGGCTTCAGCTCGGACCATTTGGGCAGCTGTCGATCGGTCATCAGAACTCCGGAACGGCCGGTTCGGCGGACGAGCAGGCGCACCTGATCGTGTGGTCGGACCACAGCATAGCGTGTGGTCCGACCACACAGGTAGAGTCGCCCACAACCGAGGCGGGGGTTGTCGCGTGAAGAACTACGAGCTGGTCCTGCACCGGGTCGAGGCCGACCTGGCCGCCGGGCGGTTGCGGATCGGCGGGCGGCTGCCCGGTGAGCGGACGCTGGCCGAGCAACTGGGCATCAGCCGCCCCTCGGTGCGCGAGGCCGTCCGGGTCCTCGAAGCGATGGGCGTGGTGCGGACCGCGACCGGGTCTGGTCCGGAGGCCGGCGCGGTGATCGTCGCGGAACCGGTGTCACCGCTGACCGCCGTACTGCGGTTGCACCTGGCAACCAATCACCTGCCGATGAGCGACGTCGTGCAGACCCGGATCCTGTTGGAGTCGTGGTCCGCGCGAGAGGCCGCCGGCCGCGCGCCAGGGCTGGACGTGGCCGAGTTGAAGATCGCCGATGACCTGCTGGACCGGATGGACGCCGACGGGTTGTCGCCGGAGGAGTTCCACCTGCTCGATGCGGAGTTCCATGTGGCGCTGTCCGGGCTGGCGGGCAACGTGCTGATCGCCGCGGTGATGGCGTCGTTGCGATCCGCGATTCATGGGTACGTGCTGGCCGCCGTACCCAATCTGCCGGACTGGGAGGCAATGGCCGTCACGCTGCGAGGCGAGCACCGCGCGATCGTGGCGGCGATCCGTGCGGGCGAGCCGGACAGCGCGGCCGAGTTGGTGACCGCGCATATCCGGGGCTTCTACCAGGCGGCTCAGTTGCAGACTCCTTAGCAGCGTTCCAGGATCGCGAGCAGTCCCCAGCCCGCGAAGCACTCCGACGACCAAAAGACGGCTACGGCCGGGGACACGGGTCGCCTCGACTCGGCGAAGGACTCTGGTGGGCTGGTCCGAAGTCGGGAAGGGATCGACTTTGGTCGGTGGTGGGGAACGGCAGCCCGGCCCTAGGGTCGGCGGCATGGAGGTTTGTGCGCCCGTGAGGCGGAATCGTTGGGCGTACTTGGTCGGCGTGGCCCTCGTCGGTGTCCTGTCGGCCGCCAGCATCTACGGCCGGGTGGCCAGTACTGGCGACACCCAATGGCTACCGCTCGACATCATCGTTGGGATCGTCTCGACCGGACTCCTCCTTCTGCTGCCCCGCCGGCCCGTTTCCACCGCGCTCGGCCTGGCCGTACTCGCAGCCCTCTCCCCCGCCGGCACTCCGCCCTCGACCGTCGGCACACTCACGGTTGCCCAACGGTTCCCGCTGCGTACGGCAGCCCTCGTCGCGCTGGCCGGGACCGCCGGCCACCTCGTCCAGGGACTCTGGCGCTCCGACGGCAACATCACCTACCTGTGGTTCGCCATCCTCGACGTCGCCGTCCACGCCGCGTTGCTCGGCTGGGGTCAGTGGAACCAAGCCCACCGGCAACTCGTCGACTCTCTGCGCGAGCGAGCCGAGCGCGCCGAGGCCGAGCAGGGCCGGCGGGTCGCCGAGGCGCGCACTCTGGAGCGGACCCAGATGGCCCGCGAGATGCATGACGTTCTCGCCCACCGGTTGTCGCTGCTGGCGACGTACGCAGGCGCCCTCGAGTACCGGCCGGACTCGTCACCGGAGAAGCTCGCCAAGGCTGCCGGGGTCATCCGCTCCGGCGTCCACCAGGCGCTCGACGAACTGCGAGAGGTGATCAGCGTGCTGCGCGACACCGAGATCGACGAGATGCCCGGTGGGCGGCCGCAGCCGACCTTCGGCGATCTCCCCGCGCTGGTGGCCGAGTCCCGCGAGGCGGGTACGACGGTCTCGTACGACGACCATGTCGCCGACGCGACGACGTTGCCTCCGGCAACCGGACGGACGGCGTACCGGGTCGTGCAGGAAGGGCTCACGAACGCACGCAAGCACGCGGCCGGGCATCCGGTCCGGCTGACCGTGGCCGGCGGACCGGGCGACGGCCTGCGGATCGAGCTGATCAACCCGGCATCGAACGGAACGCCGCTCACCCCGGGCAGCGGGACCGGGCTGGTCGGCCTGACCGAACGCGTCCACCTGGCCGGCGGCACGCTCGACCACGGAAAGGCGCCCGGCGGCGGGTTCCGGCTCGAAGCCTCGCTACCGTGGCCCGCATGACCGGGAACGAGAACGCGACCATCCGCGTGCTGGTGGTGGACGACGACGCGCTCGTCCGGGCCAGCCTGGAGATGATGCTCGACGGGACGAACGGGATCGCGGTGGTCGGCCAGGCGGCCGACGGCGACGAGGTCCCGGCCGCGGTGGACGCGCACTTCCCCGACATCGTGCTGATGGATCTGCGGATGCCCCGGGTGGACGGCATCGTCGCGACCCGCCGGCTCCGGGCCCGGACCAATCCCCCCGAGGTCGTCGTCCTGACGACGTTCGACACCGACGAGAACGTGCTGCACGCGCTCCGCGCCGGGGCGAGCGGGTTCCTGCTGAAGGACACCCCGCCGGCGCAGATCGTCGACGCCGTACGACGGGTGGCCGCGGGCGACCCGATCCTGTCGCCGGCGATCACCCGGCGGCTGATGGACCGGGCCGCCACCCAGGCGGACGCGCACACGACGGCACAGCAGGCGCTCGAGCGGCTGTCACCACGGGAGTACGACGTGATGCTCGCGGTCGCGCAGGGGAAGGCGAACGCGCAGATCGCCACTGAGCTGTACATGAGCCTGGCGACGGTGAAGGCTCACATCTCGCACATCCTGACCAAGCTGGAGCTCGGCAACCGGACCCAGATCGCCCTCCTCGCGCACGACGCCGGACTCGCCTGACGCAGTGGCTTGGCCTGACGCATGCTCTAGCGTGAGCGCATGATCAGGGTGCTGCTGGCGGATGACCAGGCGTTGGTGCGGGCCGGGTTCCGGTCGTTGCTCAACGCCGAGGACGACATCACGGTGATCGGTGAGGTGTCCGACGGGGCCGAGGCGTTCGCGGTCGCGCAGGCGGAGAAGCCGGACGTCGTGCTGATGGACATCCGGATGCCCGGGACCGACGGGCTCGAGGCGACCCGGCTGATCGGAGCCGATGAGGCGCTGGCCGACGTCCATGTGGTGATCCTGACGACGTTCGATCTGGACGAGTACGTGTTCGAGGCGCTGCGGGTCGGGGCCAGTGGGTTCCTGGTCAAGGACACGGAGCCGGTCGAGCTGCTGCAGGCGGTGCGGGTGGTGGCGCGCGGCGATGCGCTCCTCTCCCCCGGCGTGACCAGGCGGCTGGTCGCCGAGTTCGCGACGCGCAGCCGGCAGCCGCACGCCAGCAAGGAGCTCGACGTGCTGACCGAGCGCGAGAAGGAGATCGTCGCCCTGGTCGGCGAGGGCCTGTCGAACGACGAGATCGCCGAGCGCCTCGTGCTCAGCCCCGCCACCGCGAAGACCCATGTCAGCCGCGCCATGATCAAACTCGGCGTCCGCGACCGCGCCCAGCTCGTCGTCGTCGCCTACCAGACCGGCCTCGTCCGCCCCGGCTGGCTCGGCTGAGTAGCGGTCGCCCAGCCCATCACAATGCACGCGGGAGTGCTCGTCTGAGCGTGGCTTTCGCAGCGCGCGACGATTGTGATGGCCTGGCGATTCACATCCACCAGATCTGAGTACTCCCGTCGCGGTAGCCGGAGTCACTCCCCCGGGCCGACGCGGCGCCAGGCGCTCGACCGGCAGTCTCGTTGCTATGAACGAGACAGCTGCTCCGCTGGTCGAGGTGACCGGGTTGACGAAGAGGTACGGCGACACCCTGGCGGTTGACGGGGTCGATCTGACGGTGCTGCCCGGGGAGGTCTACGGGTTCCTCGGACCGAACGGCGCCGGGAAAACGACCACCTTGCGGATCCTGACCGGGCTGATCGCGCCGACGAGCGGCAGTGTCCGCGTGCTCGGTGGCGCACCGGGACAGGCCGACGTCCTCGGGCGGACCGGGTCGATGATCGAGTCGCCGGCGTTCTATCCGTACCTGTCCGGTCTGGACAACCTGCGGCTGCTGGCCGAGTACGCCGAGGTGCCGCGGGAACGGATCGATGAGGTCCTGGACCTGGTCGATCTCGCCGATCGGGCCAAGGACCGGTTCTCGACGTACTCCCTGGGGATGAAGCAACGGCTCGGGGTCGCGGCCGCGCTGCTGAAGGACCCGGAGCTGGTGATCCTGGACGAGCCGACCAACGGGCTCGACCCGGCCGGGATGCGGGACATGCGCCGGCTGATCCGGGAGCTCGGCTCCGAGGGACGGACGGTGCTGCTGTCCAGCCATCTGCTCGGCGAGGTGCAGCAGATCTGCGACCGGGTCGGGATCATCAACTCCGGCCGGATGGTTGCCGAGCACAACGTCGAGGACCTGCGCGGCGAGCAGGAACTGGTGGTCCGGGCCACACCGCGGGAGACCGCGCAGTCGGTCCTCACCGACTTCCTCGGCACCGGCACGGTCCACCTGTACGACGACACGCTGCGGGTCAAGGTGGCCCCGGACCGGGCCGCCGAGGTGAACCGGGTCCTGGTCGAGGCCGGGATCGCGGTGTCGGAGTTGCACAGCACGGAGAGGGCTCTGGAAGACATCTTCTTCGAGCTCACCACCAGCGAGGAGAAGACCGATGTTGGGTAGTTACCGCGCGGAGTTGCTGAAGCTCCGCAAGCGATCGGCGGTGTGGGTGCTGTTCGGCGCCGGGCTGGTGCTGAGCCTGATCTTCGGCTATCTGCTGCCGTACCTCGGCTACGCCACTGGCGACGACAACCCGGGGACCGACGGCGTACCGAGGGCCCAGGTCCTCGAGGGCATGCTGCCGAGCCACGTGCTGGACAACACGATCGGCGGCTATCCGATCTTCGCCGGTGCGCTTGCCCTGGTGTTGGGCGCGATCGTGATCGGCGGCGAGTACACCTGGGGCACGCTGAAAACGATCCTCACCCAGCGGCCCGGTAGGGCCTCCGTACTGACCGCACAGTTCCTCGCCCTCGGCACCATGATCGTGGTCTGGGTGCTCGGCATCTTCGTCGCCTCTGCGCTGTGCAGTATCGGGATCGCCGCGGCCGAGAACGGCTCGACGAGCTGGCCGGGACCGCTCGACCTGCTGCGCGGTCTCGCCGGCGGCTGGTTGGTGCTGATGATGTGGTGCCTGGCCGGCGCGGTCCTGGCGGTTGCCTTCCGCAACGTCGCGCTGCCGATCGGGCTGGGCGTTGTGTGGATCCTGGGGATCGAGACCCTGCTGGCCGGCGTCGTGAGCAGCCTGCTGCCGGACCTCGACGTGGTGTCCAACGCGTTGCCGGGCACCAACGCCGGATCGCTGGTGTTCGCCGTCACCGGCATCACCGCGGCCGACGCACCTCCTGGAGTGCGGGATGCGGTCAGCGGCGGCCGTGCCCTCCTGACCCTGCTCGCCTACTGTGCGGTCTTTGCCGGACTGGCTGCCTGGACGACCCGGCGGCGGGACGTCACCTGATCCCGGCGTGAACCAGCGCGAGCTCGCAGAACATCGCGTTCGCCCAGGAGAACCACTCGCGGGTGAAGTTGGCCGGATCCTCGACGTGGAACGACTCGTGCATCTGGCCGGTACCACCCGTGGTGTCTCGGAGGAGCTCCAGCAACCGCTGGCGCTCCTCCGCCGACGCGCTCGTCAAACCTTGCACCGCAAGGGCGATCGGCCACACCTGGTCCGTCGGCGTGTGCGGACTTCCGATACCGGCGGCGTGCGTTCCGCTGTAGTAGAAGGGATTCTCGGCGCTCAGCAGCAGCCGGCGCGTGGCGACGTACGTCGGATCGTCAGCCGCGGCGTAGCCGCTCAGTGGCATCGACAGCAGGCTCGGCATGTTGGCGTCGTCCATCAGCAGGGTGGCCCCGGCGCCGTCCACCTCGTACGCGTAGATCCGGCCGTGTTCCGGGTGGTCGACCATGCCGTGCCGCGCGATGCCGTCGTCGATGTCGGCCTTGAGTTCCTTGGCCCGCGCGGCCAGTGACTCGTCCGCGAACACCTCGGCCGCGATCTCCTGCAGGTAGCCGAGCACCACGGAGGCGAACATGTTGCCGGGCACGTTGAACCCGAGCTCGGTGGCGTCGTCACTCGGCCGGAACGCACTCCACGACATCCCCGTCGGCCGGGTCAGCCGGCCGCGCCCCTCGCGGGCCAGGGTGTCCGACGGCAGCATGTCCGGTTCATCCCGCTGGAACCGGTACGGCGACCTCGCCTCGTGGTCCTGCTCCACGGTCCACAGGTCGATGATCGCGTCGGCCGCGGCCCGCAGGCGCTGGTCGATCACATCCGCCCGTCCGGTGATCCGCCACAGCCGGTAGGCCAGGTCGAGCGGGAAGCACAGCGAGTCGATCTCGTACTTGCGTTCCCACACCCACGGCGACATCTCGGTCTCGTCGTCGGTGTGACCCTCGCCGTTGGGCTCGCGGTTGAACGCGTTCGCGTACGGGTCCAGGACGACGTACTCGAGCTGGCGGTGCAGGACGCCGATCAGCATGTCCTGCAGTGCGGGATCGTCCTTGCACAGCAGCAGATACGGCCGGAGCTGGGCGGCGGAGTCGCGCAGCCACATCGCCGGGATGTCGCCGGTGAGCACGAACGTCGTGCCGTCCGGCAGCCGTTCGGCCACCGCGGGCAGGTTCTCGGCCATCGACCGCCGGAACATCTCCGCGATCACCTCGTCGCCGGTCGCCCGGCGAACCGCCTCGGTGGCGCGGGACAGAACCTCGGGATCGATCATCGACACATCACCTTTCAGCAACGAATTCACGGTCGGGCAGCAGGACCGAGGGATTGGGCGAGAACGTCTGGTCGAGCACCAGGCTGGCCGCGCCGATCGCACCGACGTCGACGCCGAGCGCCGTACCGGCGACCTCGAACGGGTGCACCGAGCGGACCAGGAACCGTTCCTCGAGGGCGACGCGGACCGCGTCGCCGAGCAGTGGCGCGAGCTGCTCCCAGTGCGGGCCGCCGAACACCACGCGTTCGAGGTCGAGCAGGTTCGCGATGTCTTCGACCACCTTGGCGATCCGCTGGGCCAGCACCGCGACGATCTCGCGCGCGAGCCCCGGCCCGTCCTCGGCCTCCGAGCAGAGCCGGGCGAACGCCGCGTCGACCGCACCGCGATCGTCCAGGTCGATGCCCTGAGCAAGTACTCCGGCCTGCATCGCCTGCTGGACCAGGTAGCGCGGCTGGCTGGTCTCGCCGACGCAGCCGCGGCGTCCGCAGTAGCAGACCGGGCCGTCCGGGTCGACGATCACGTGACCGATCTCGCCGACGTTGCTGGACGATCCGCGGACCACCTCGTCGCCGATCACGAGCCCGGCGCCCACACCCGTGCCGAGGTAGAAGAAGACGAAGCTGCCGCCTCCGCCGGCCCACTTCTCGGCCGACGCTGCCGCCGTCACGTCCTTGTCCAGCAGGACCGGCAGGCCGATCCGCTCGTGCAGTTCGTCTCGTAGCGGGACCAGATGCCAGGCGGACAAGTTGGGCGGGTCGACGACTACGCCGCGATCGACGTCGATCGGTCCGGGCGCGGCGATCCCGACACCGGTCACGCGATCGCGCGGTGCCCCGGCCTCGGTGATCACGTCCTCGATCGTGGCCGCGATCCCGTCGATCAGGACCTCCGGGTCGTCGGCGTGCGGCGTACCCACGCTGCGACGCGCGATCACGTCGCCAGTGAGGTCGAGGACGACGACGGTCACGACGGCAGGGTCGAGGTGAACGCCGACGGCGTACTGGCCGGCGGGTTCCAGCTCGAGCAGTGTGCGCGGCTTGCCCAGGCCGGTGCTCTTCTGCCGACCGGCCTCACGGACCAGTCCCGCGTCGAGCAGTCGGCGAGTGATGTTGGAGATCGCCTGGCCGGACAGACCGGTGACCTCGGCAAGCTCCACCCGGCTCAGTCGGGCACTGCGGCGGATCGCGTCGAGGACCACCGCGTCGTTGAAACCGCCGACGCGATCGAGGTTCGTGCCCCGGCGAACGCTCACAACTCCCCCATCAGCCGGACACCGGGTCCGCACCCCACGGACGTGACCAGTCGTAGTCGATGGTCCCGCTCCCCGTCCGCCACGCGTTGGGTGTGGTGTTCACGAGCCAGTCCACCGGCTCGATCCCGGACGCGTCTCCGCCGCTGAGCGCCAACCGAATACCGTCGCTCAACGCCCGGTCCGTCTGCTCCGTCCGAGCCGCCGGATCGACCGACACGAACAGCGCCGTCCCCGACCGGGCGACCAGATCCAGGAAGCGCTGGTTCAGCTCCCACGGCGTCTCCGGCGTACACGGGACGCAGTCCGCATCGACGGTGAAGAACCGGTTGTGCTGCGGCAGCCGGAACGCGAGCGTGTTCACGCCCATCTTCCGGGTCCGCTCCCAGTCCCGGCCGGAGGTGTCGTCACCGGTGCGCTGTACGTCGACCAGCCCCGCCGCGAGATGCCCGACGGTGTTGCACCCGATCAGTACGACGCCCTCAGCCGCGGACCGGATCTCGCGGTAGAACGCCAGCACGATCTCGGCCGTCGTCCGCGTCGGATCGTGGAGCTGCCAACCGCTGTCCGTCAGCCGCGACCCCATCGCCGGTCCGAACCGGCCGAAGACGTCGTACGTGCTGAAGTCGTGCTTGACCAGCTCGAAACCCCAGCCCTTGAACCGCTGCAGATCCGCACGGACAAGATCCAGGACCTCGGGGTACGACGGGTCGAGTGCGCGGCCGTTGCCGGGTCCGGGGCGGCTCCACGGGCCGGCCTCGCGGACCAGGAGTGGGCGGAACCACAGGCCGGGCCGGGCGCCGAGCTCCTTGATCGCGGCCGCAGTACCGGCCATGTCGTCGAAGACAC
The DNA here is from genome assembly GCF_040655855.1 of Kribbella sp. NPDC050281. NCBI lineage: Bacteria > Bacillati > Actinomycetota > Actinomycetes > Propionibacteriales > Kribbellaceae > Kribbella > Kribbella sp. NPDC050281. Next base: position 92,633 of record NZ_JBFAKS010000009.1, read on the forward strand.
CGGGCTTGCCGAGGTCCCACGGACCGCCGGACGCGATACCGCCCGGGTACCAGCCGTCGTCGACCACGCTGAACGGCTTGACCGGGTGACCGTCGGCCAGCTCGACGATCGTGGCGGCGTCCTTGAGCACCGCCTTCTCGTCGAAGTTCTGGCCGTACGCGTAGTACCAGTTGTTGGCCCCGACTACCGGCGCGGGCTCAGGTCGTGCCGGTAGCCGGGAGCTCATGGTGGCGACCGCCGCTTCCACGGTCTGCCAGGGGGTGCCGGCGTCGTCGAAACTCCGGACGATCGCGGCGGTCAGGGTCCGGCCGTTCAGCTGGGTCGGGCCGCCACCGTTGCGAAGGTCTAGCCACAGAGTGAACCCATCCGCGTCGACCGTCCACGCACAGAACGCATTCGGTTGGACCTCTACGCCGGCGCCTGTCGTGCTGCCGGTCCGCGGATCGTGGGTGAGGAAGTACCACGGGAGCAGTCGCTCGGGTTGCAGATGGCGCCACTGCAGGTCGCCGTACGAGCGCTCCCAGGCGTCGCCGAGCACGAGGGCTTCGGCGGGCAAGGCTTCGGCCCAGCGGAGGGCGACTCGCGAGACAGCGGCGGCGGCCACGTCGACTGCGCCGTTGGACCAGTCCACCTCGACTCCGGCAGCCGACCAGGTCGTGCCGTTCCGGACCGTCGTGGTCATGGCGTCCGCAGAACCGACCTGGACGAAGACCGCGCTCGGTTCTCTCACCCAACCCCCTCGAACGAATTTCCCCACAGACTTTAGATAGTCGCCTGATTAATCGTCAAGACGGGCGATCGCGTCCACGAGACGGTCCACATCGGACTGGTCCGTGTACGGCGCGAGGCCAACGCGGACCCCGCCAGCCGAACCCAGACCGAGGTGGCGGGCGGCTTCGTAGGCGTAGAACGAGCCGGCCGGAGCGTTGACGCCGGCCGCCGCCAGGCGTGCGGCCACCGCCGACGGTTCCCAGCCGTCCACGGTGAACAGCAGGGTCGGCGTACGGCGGGATGCGTGGCCGTGGAGCGTGATCCCAGCGATGGCAGCCAGCCGGGATTCGAGGTCCTCCCGGAGGTTGTCCTCGTGCTCCTCGACCAGCCGCAGCGAGTCGAGCAGACGCTCACGACGGGTGCTCCCGGTCCCACCGAGTCCGGCGATGAAGTCGACCGCCGCGGTCGTCCCGGCCAGGAGCTCGTACGGAAGCGTGCCGAACTCGAAGCGCTCCGGTACGACGTCCGCCGACGGCAGCAACTTGTCCGGCCGCAACGTCTCGAGCAACTCGGGCGCTGCCGTCAGCACACCGAGATGCGGCCCGAAGAACTTGTACGGCGAGCACGCGTAGAAGTCGGCGTACGTCGCATCGACCGGCGCGTGGGCGGTGAGGTGGACACCGTCGACGTAGATCAGCGCCCCCGCCTGGTGGACCTGATCCGCGATGCGGGCGACATCGGGTCGGGTGCCGAGCAGGTTGGACGCGCCGGTGACGGCGACCAGGCGAGTGCGGTCGGTCAGCAGCGGCGCGATGTCGTCCAGTTCGGAGGTCTCGGTGTCGAAGCCCAGCCAGCGGACCGTCGCGCCGACGGCCTCGGCGGCCTGGACCCACGGGCGGACGTTCGCGTCGTGGTCGAGGCGCGAAACGATCACCTCGTCGCCGGGTCCCCAGGACTTGGCGAGGGTGCGGGAGAAGTCGTACGTCAACTGGGTCATGCTGCGTCCGTAGACGATGCCGCGAGGATCCGTACCCAGCAGGTCGGCCATCGCCGCGCGGCCGGCGACGACGATCTCGTCGGCCCGACGCTCGGCCGCGGTGAGGTGACCACGATTCGCCATCGCCGAGACCATCGTGGCCGCGACGGCGTCCGCGACCACGCGCGGCGTCTGCGAGCCGCCCGGACCGTCGAAGTGTGCGGCGCCCTCGTCGAGCGCGGGGAACTGCTTGCGGACCGAGATCACGTCGAAGGCACCCATGGCCGTCATCCTCCCCCGCCGGACAAGACCTCAGTCACCGGGTGGCTATTTCCCACGACCATTGCCCGATGCCGGGCAGATATATACGAACTGTCCATCAGGTAGTGCAGGATGTCAGGAGTGAGCACCGAGACGACTACTGACCAGGTCCCGCTGCAGGCCTGGCTCCCGACGATGCTGGCCCTCGCGGCTATCTGGGGTTGCAGCTTCCTGTTCATCTCCGTCGGGGTGCGCGAACTGCACCCGCTGTACCTCGCGCTCGGGCGGGTGATCGCCGGCGCGACGGTGCTGCTGGTGATCCTCGCGATCAAGCGCGAACCGCTTCCCCGCGACCCGCGGCTGTGGATGCACTCCTTCGTCGTCGGCGCCGCCGGCTCGGCGATCCCGTGGACCCTGTTCGGGTTCGGCGAGGAGCGGATCCCGTCCCTGCTGGCGGGCATCTGGAACGGCATCACGCCGCTCATCGTGTTGCCGATGGCGGTACTGGTCTTCCGGACCGAGACGTTCTCGGCGCAGCGGGTCGCCGGTCTTGTCGTCGGATTCGGGGGCATGCTGGTCGTCCTCGGAGCCTGGCACGTCGACGGTGGTGCGGACCTGCTCGGGCAGGCGCTGTGCATGCTCGCGGCGGTCAGCTACGGCGTCGTGATCCCCTACCAGAAGCGTTTCGTCGCGAGCACCTCCCTGTCCGGGACCGCCTTGTCGGCCAGCATGTTCTTGTGCGCAACGGTTCAACTGGCGATCGTGGCGCCGATCGTGACAGGGCAGGCACCGCCTGCTCCCTGGTCGCTGTCCATCGAGGTGATCGCCAGCGTGCTCGCGCTCGGCGCCCTGGGCAGCGGACTCGCGTTCGTGCTCAGCATGCGCAACATCCGCCTGATCGGCGCCAGTCGTGCGTCGATGGTGACGTACCTGATGCCGGTGTTCTCGATCCTGGTCGGCGTGATCGTGCTGCACGAGCACCTCACCTGGTACCAGCCGGTCGGCGGCCTCGTCGTACTGCTCGGCGTCGCAGTCTCGCAGGGGCTGTTGGCGTCGCTGCGGCGTAAGCCGGCGGTCGTGGCGACGGCGACGACGGGCTAGTGGCGGCGGAGGTTCGGCACCGCCGCGATCACGACGGCGGCGAGGGCCAGCACGGTCCCGGCGACGACCGGGGAAGTGACCGCGTTGTCGGCGGCCGGGAGGAACAGGTCGATGAAAAGGCTCGCGATCAACTGACCGGCGATCGTGCCGAGGCCGAGCACGAACACGCCGACCACGCGGACCACGGCGGCCGCGGCGCTGATGAAGATCACGCCGCAGGAGCCGCCCAGGTACAGCCACGGCTCGCTCGGCAGGTGGTGCGGCAAGCCCTCGAACCCGAGATCGACGAGGAACACCAGCAGCAACGCGACGAACCCGACCAGGAAGTTGACCACGCCGGCCGCGATCGCGCCGTACGCATCCGGTGAAGCGGTCCGCGCGACTCGTCCGTTGATCGCCTGCTGGACTGCGGCGCCGAGTCCGGCCAGTGCGGGCAGGATCGCCAGCAGCAGGCCGTCGGGGTGACCGAGTTGATCCGAGACCGCCAGTACTACTGCGACCAGCGCGACCAGCGCGCCGACAACGCGGACGGTGGTGAACGCCTGCGGGCCGGCGGGACCGAAGCCGAGCCGGTCGACGACGAGGCTGCTGATCGCTTGGCCTGCGACGCCGGCCACGGTGAAGACCGCGACGCCGATCACCGACACGGTGATCGACTGGGTGGCGACAAGGAAGGCACCCGAGAGGCCCCCGAGGCATTGCCACCAGCGCAGGCCGCCGTGCCCGCGCATCGGCGTACGGATAGCCCGCCAGACGTTGCCGAGTGAGTGACGGATCTGCGGCACGAGCGCGGCACCGGCGATCAGGACGGCGAGTCCGGTGGCGAACGAGATCAGGGCGGCCGCGATGCCGTCGGCGAGGACGTCGCCGAGCTCGCCGTTCAGCCGGGACTGGACCGCCACCAGCATGCCGATGCCGAAGGCGGCGGTCAGCCCGATCAGGTGATGCTGTCGGGTCGAGCGAGGCGCCGGGGCGATCGTTGTCACCCGTCTATCATGACCGTCCCGCCTCTTGCACCTGACAGCAGGTCCAGGTGGTGGCCCCTCTAGGTCCGGCGGATGAGCGCGAGGTACATGGCGTCCGTGCCGTGCAGGTGCGGCCACAGTTGGACGTCGGGGCCGTCGCCGAGGTCGGGTACGCCGGGGAACAGCGGGCGGGCGTCCTCGAGTTTGGCGTCGTCGCGCTTGGCGAGTACTGCGTCCACTACCGCTCGGGTCTCGTCGGGATGCGGGGAGCAGGTGACGTACGCGACCACGCCGCCCGGGCGGGCCGAGGTGATGGCTGAGTCGAGCAGGTCCTCTTGGAGTGGGCGCAGTTCGGCGACGTCTTCCGGCGTACGTCGCCAGCGGGCCTCTGGCCTGCGGCGGAGCGCGCCGAGGCCGCTGCACGGGACGTCGGCGAGCACGCGGTCGAATGAACCGGCCGGCCAGGTCGGCTTGGTGCCGTCGCCGATGAGTACCTTGTGCTCCCCCGGGATCGCGCGCAGGTTCGAGCGGACGAGTTCGGCGCGGTGCTTGAGGGGCTCCACTGCCGTCAGTTGACCGTCGCGCTGATTCACGAGGGCTGCCAGCAACGCCGACTTCCCGCCGGGTCCTGCACACAGGTCCAGCCAGCTCGCGTCGTCGCCCTCAACCTCGGCCGTCGCCAATGCGACCGCAACCAGTTGGGAGCCTTCGTCCTGCACGCCCGCTCGCCCGGTCGCGACGGCGTCGATCCGGCCGGGATCACCCCCGCCCTCCAGCACAGCCGCATACGGCGACCACCGCCCCGCAGTAGCACCCGCCGCCACCAACTCGTCGAGATCGGACACCCCAGGCCGAGCCACCAGCGTCACCCGAGGCGGCTCGTTGTCGGCGTCCAGCAGTGCTTCGACGTCATCGTCCAGAGCCTGGGCGAAGGCCTCGATGACCCAGCGTGGGTGGGCCTTGGCGATCGCCAGGTGGCCGAGGCGATCCTCCTCGACCGGCGGAGCGACGGTGTCGATCCATTGGGTGAGGGTGCGTTGGCTGATCTTGCGGAGAACCGCATTGACCAGGCCGCTGCGTTTCTGGCCGATCTCGGCTCGGGTGAGGGTGACCATCTCGGAGACCGCGGCGTACGAGTCGACGCGCATCCGGAGGAGTTGGTGGGTGCCAAGACGGAGGAGGTCGAGCAGCTCGGGGTCGAGATCGGCGAGAGGGCGCGACACGCTGCGGGCGAGGAAGGCGTCGTACGTGCCCTGCCAGCGCAGTGTGCCGTGCACGAGCTCGGTGCAGAACGCCGCGTCACGACCGCTGAGTCGCTGCTCGCGGAGTGCCTTGTTGAGAGCGAGGTTCGCGTAGCCACCTTCGGCCGTGACCTGACGGATGACCTGATACGCAACCCCGCGCACCCGATCCGGCCGACGCTGCGGCGCCCGATTGCGCGGACTCCGGTCACTCACCGGACGGTCCCAACCGGTCCTCGTCGGTCAGGCGGACACCGCGGGCCCAGTCGGCCGCGGCCATCGGCTTCTTGCCCTGGGGCTGCACCGTCACCAGCTCGACCGCCTTGCTCCCGGTTCCGACCGTGACGCTCGACTTGGTCGCGCGCAACTCCCCCGGCTTCAGTTCCTCGTCGGTCAGCCGGACCGCGAGCACCTTCAACCGTTCGCCACGGAACGTCGTCCAGGCGCCCGGCGCGGGGTTGCACCCACGCACCACCCGATCCACGCGCTGCGCCGGCGCGGCCAGATCCAGCTCCGCGTCCTCGACGGTGATCTTCGGCGCGAGCGTCACGCCGTCGGCCGGCTGCTCCCGCGCTTCCAGTACTCCGGCCTCGATCCCGTCCAGCGTGTCGACCAGGAGCTTCGCGCCCGACTCGGCCAGCCGGCTGAGCAGGTCGCCCGAAGTGTCGTGCGGACCAATCGGCTCGGTCAGTACGCCGTACACCGGGCCGGCGTCGAGCGCCTTCACGATGCGGAACGTGCTCGCGCCGGTCACGTCGTCCCCGGCGATGATCGAGTGCTGCACCGGCGCGGCACCACGCCACGCGGGCAGCACCGAGAAGTGCAGGTTGATCCAGCCGCGCGGCGGGATGTCCAGCGCCGCCTGCGGCAGCAGACCGCCGTACGCGACCACCGGGCAGCAGTCCGGGGCGATCTCGGTCAGCCGGGCCAGGAAGTCCGGGTCCCGCGGCTTGACCGGCTTGAGGATCTCGATGCCCCCGAGCTCCTCGGCGTACTGCGCGACCGGGGAGGCGACCAGCTTGCGGCCGCGGCCGGCGGGCGCATCCGGACGGGTCACGACGCCGACGAGTTCGTGGCGGCTGGCAACGATCGCCTTCAGCGCGGCGACAGCAGGTTCCGGCGTACCGGCGAAGACGAGTCTCACAAGCCGAATCCGTTCGTCGGGTGGGGCGAGATCCTGACCTGCGGCGGGCCGCTGAGGCCGGACCATTCGGCCTCGCGGATCGCCTTCATCGCCTGCTTGCGGGTGACGGTGTCGAGCCGGTCGACGAAGAGGATGCCGTCCAGGTGGTCGGTTTCGTGCTGGATCGCCCGGGCGAGCATGTCGGAGCCCTCGATCACGACCGGGTCGCCGTACATGTTGAAACCCTTGGCGATCACGGACAGGGCGCGGCGGCAGTCGAAGGTCAGTCCAGGGATCGACAGGCAGCCCTCCGGGCCGAACTGCTCGTCCGCGGACAGGGTCAGCTCCGGGTTGATCAGGTGCCCGAGTTCGCCCTCGACGTGGTACGTGAAAACCCGCAGGCCGACGCCGATCTGCGGCGCGGCCAGGCCGGAGCCGGGCGCGTCCTGCATGGTGTCGGTGAGGTTCGCCACCAGGCGGCGCAGCTCGGCGTCGAAGTCGACGACCGGCTCGGCCTTGGTGGTCAGGACGGGGTCGCCGAACAGGCGGATGGGTTGGACCGACACAGACTCTCCACAGCGTTCCACGGACCGGGACCGGCCAAGTCTAGTTGGCACCGGGAGTGGATTCAGGGGGCAGGGGGCTCTCCACATTGTTGCCACAAGCACGTACTGTGGTCTCAGGCGTACCCTCAGTCACTGTCGTCACACGCCCAACGGGAGACCCAATGCCCACAGCAGCACGGGGGGCAACTCTGATCCTCCTGGGTGCACTGCTTGCACAGGCACCCCTCACCGCAGCCGCCTACCAACCGCGCGACCCGGAGACCTCCGGACCGCCTCGCACTGTGGTCCCCTCTGCGGAGCCCACGGTCGCCCCGACTACCGCTCCGACTACCGCCCCAACTGCCACGCCGCCGAGCGAGGCGGTTGCCGAGCCTGAGGCGGCGCGATCGTGGAGTGATGTGGTGAAGCAGGTGACGGAGACGTCGCCGAACGATCTGCAGTTGAAGGCGGCGGATACGTCTGCGCAGGCGTCGTCGATCCTGCGTTGCTTCACGTTGGAGGACGAGAACTACTGCCTCGGGCTGGGGTTTGTCGACCAGGTGCCGACTGGGGCTCAGTTGCAGGAGGTGGTGAGCCCGCCGGCCGTTCGCGCGGACGGTGAGGTCGGGGTCGAGCAGGACATCCCGACCGGGGATCTGACCCCGGCCGCCTTCGTGGCGGAACGCGCGGCGATGCCGAAGAGCGCCCGGGTCGCCACCGAACTGGACGAAATGCGAGCCGCCTGGGATGGGCGGGCAAAAGCGCGAGACCTGCGGCTCCTGGCTGAGCCCCGTTCGCCGTCGGCCGCGCCGACGGCGAACGGGAAAGAGGAGGGGACGGACGACGGGGCGGGGCCAGGTGGCCCGGCGGAGGGGGCGGCCGGAACGCCTACTGCCACGGCGACCACGACCGCGACACCTGCGCCTACTGCTGCTCCGACGGTGACGCCTACGCGGACTGCGCCCACTCAGGGGACTCCTACACCCGTGACTCCGTCTGTGGTGCCGGTTGTGGCTCCGGGGTCGGCGTACATCATGAAGGGGTTTCAGACTTCGCAGGACAAGGGGTACTGGTGCGGGCCGGCGACGTTCCAGTCGATCGACTGGGCCGACGACAACCAGAAGGACACGCAGGCGTCCTGGGCCAAGGACCTCGGCGCGACCACGTCCGGTACGGCGATCTCAGCGATGGTCAAGCAGACCAACCTGAAGACGGCCTGGCCGAAGTCCGCCGGCACCTACATCGTGCAGAACGTGTCCGGCTGGAACTCGAAGACGTTCATGACCGTGCACGAGAAGCACCTCGGCGTCTACAAGGCACCCGTCATCGAGCACGTGCAACTGCTCAAGCGGTACTTTCCCTACCTCGCCTTCAACCACAGCGGCCACTACCAGGTCGGCCGCGGCTACGACCGGGCCAAGAACACGATCGCAATCTTCGAGGTGTTCAACGAACGCCGGTTCAACAGCCGCGGCAACGTGACCGACGGACCGAAGAACATCCCGGCGTCCGCCCTGTTGAACGCCACCCTGGCCAACTCCTTCAAGAACATCGGACTCTGACCGGATGCGTCGTGCCACCGTTGCCGTAGGCACCGTTCTCGTCCTCCTGCTGGCCGGCTGCTCGTCCTCCTCGAAGGACGGGCCGAGCCCCCCGCCGTCCAGCCCACCGAGCCGGACCCCGACGGGAACGCCGGGCCCGCCGACCGACTCCGGTACGGCGGTCCCGGCCTGGACGAAGGTGATGCGGCAACCGGTGGACGGCCTGCACCTGGTCACCCAACAGCGCAAGTACGTCGTCACCCGCGCCAGCGACGAGGCCGGGATCACCACCGTGACCGACCGGAGCAGTAAGAAGGTGGTGATCCGGCACGCCCCGGCCGCCGGCTTCGTCGCGCAGTCGCCGGTGGTGATCGACGACCACTGGGCCCTGATCGAGGACATCCGGTCCGACGGTCCGGCGCCCGAGATCAAGGTGTTCCGCTACGACCTGACCACCGGCCGCTCGGCCGAACTGTCCCAGCTCCCCAAGGTCTCCGAACCCGAGATCGGCGCGTACGACGGCACGTTCGTCTACAGCTCGACCGATGCACGCAACCGGTCCTGCCTGATCGTCGCCGACCTCGCCACGCTGAAGGGACGGACTGTCACCTGCGTCGCCGACCCCGGGTACGTCGCGGATCCGGTGGTTTCGGCGGACTCGGTCACGTTCAGCGAGATCACCGCGCCCGAGACCACCCGCCGCTGCAAGCGCCTCCTGACCGCACCGCTGACCGGCGGTCCGGCCCAGCCGGTGCCGGCGGCAACCAGGTGCATCCAGTGGAGCGGCGCATCGGTGCGCGGGGCAACGGTGTGGTCGGAGGTCGGCGCCACCGACCCGGACCAGTACCAGAGCAAGGCGTACGTCCGCGAGTCCGCCGACTCCCCCGCCCGCCCTCTCGGCTCGGTCGTCACCGACACCATCATTGCCTGCGGCAACTGGATCCTCTGGGAGACCCGGACCGTCACGGGTCGCGAGGACGTCTACCAGATCAACCGCTGGCGCCCCGGTCTCGGCAGTCCACAGCGTATGTACGCCGGCAAGCCCGGGACCGTGCTCACACCGATGACCTGCCAGGACAACACGGTGTACGTCGAAGCCGCCGACTTGTCCGGCAGCCCGACGTACACCGAGGCGATATCAGCAGCCGTCGCCTAGGGAGACACGCCCTAGCGGCGCGAGTGGCGGATTCTCAGCTTCCCGAACCCCATGGACCCCGAGATCCGGATCGTCGGTCCTGCTGGACCGGTCTGCCGTGGCGGTTGGTACTGCGAGTCCTTCCATCCGGTGCGCAGGCCTTCGACATCGACGATCGCATCGCGCGGCACGATGATCTTGGCTCCGCCGGTGCCGAGTTGCAGCTCGATGTCCACGACCCGATGCTTGATGATCGCCCGGGACAGGTCCAGTCGCACGCGCCCGAACGAGGAGTGGACCTTCAGCGTCCTGGGCACCAGCCATTCGCCGCGCCGCCGGATGCGCCCGGAGGCAGCAGAGATCGTCGACGTGGTGCCGGCATCCGGCGCGGGAAGCCCGGACAGAGCCGCATAGATGTCGTGCTGGGTCGTCGCCGTGAGCACCTGGTGGAGGCGCTGATCCATGTCCTCGTGCGAGATGAGCCCACTGGTGTAGGCCTCCTGAACACGCTCGACGGCCGTGTCGCGGTCGTCGGACCTGATCAACGATGAGCGGTCGTCCGGCACAGAGGTCACCGGTTCACTGTAGTGCGATGCCCCGGGCACGGAGCTGATCGCGGAGGTCGGCGGCGCCGGTGAACCGCTCCGCGTCGAGGCCGACCGCGCGAGCGCCGTCGACGTTGTACTGCATGTCGTCGGTGTAGAACGTGCGCGCCGCGTCCAGGTGGAAGCGCTCGAGCAGGATCCGGTAGATCTTCTCGTCCGGCTTCACCGTCTGCTCGACGCCCGACACGATCTCGCCGTCGAAGCGGGTGAGGATTCCGAACGCCTCCCGCGCGACCTCCCACTTCTCCGCCGAGAAGTTGGTCAGCGCGTACGTCGGGATGCCCAGCGCACGGATCTCGGTGACGACCGCGGCGGTGTCCTCGAAGACGCCCTTCACCATCGTCAGCCAGCCGGTGTCGTACGCCTCGATCAGGTCGGCGTGCTGCGGGTGCAGACTCGTCAGCTCCGCGATCGCCTCGGACCATGGCCGGCCGGCGTCCTGCTGGTGGTTCCACGCCGGGGTGGTGACCTCGGTCAGGAACCGGGTCCGCTCGAGCTCGTCGGGGATCAGGTCGGCGTACAGGTAGTCCGGGCTCCAGTCGAGCAACACTCCGCCGATGTCGAACACCACTGCGTCGATCGTCCGCTCAGTCATGCCCGCAACCCTACGAGACTGGGGGTGAAGGGTGCGGCGGCCTTCACGGTGCGGAGGACGGGGACGGTCTCGAGGGCGGTGATGTGGTCGATCGCGCCGAGGCGGTCCGTCAGGTAGGTGTGGAGGGCTGCGGGGTCAGGGCAGAGGACCTGGGTGACGAGGTTCGTCCGGCCGGTGGTCGCGGCGACGAAGGCGAGTTCGTCGTGTTCGGCCAGGGCGCGGGCGACGGCGTCCAGGTGCGCGGGCGGGACCGAGAGCCAGAGCATCGCGCTGGTGGTGGCACCGAGCGCGGCCGGGTCGACGTCCACGTCGAAGAAGAGCGCGCCGGTGTGCTGCAGCTCGTCGAGCCGCCGCGCGACGGTCGCCGCCGACCAGCCAGTGCGTACGGCGAGGTCCGCGAGCGTGGCGCGACCGTCCTCACCGAGCGCGGTGAGGAGCTTCGCATCACCGGCATCAAGCGGGCGGATCTGACCGATAGGCGCAACCACCCGACGCAACGTGGTCTCCTGCTCCGGCGTCAGGCTCTTCGCGCGACCCCGCCAGGCCGTCGGGCCGCCGACGTACAGATGTAGGAGGTGCTGCGCCGACACGGACGTGATGCCGGCAGTCCTCGGGATGTCGTGCAGGAGCAAAGCGTTCCCGTCGCTCGGCGTGGTGTGGACAATCGCCATGATCTCGGTGCCACCCGATGCCAGCTTGATCCAGCTCGTGTCCGGCCGCCGCGCGAGAGCACTCGCGAGATCCTGCGCAGCCTGAGGTGTCGCCGTCAGCCGGACGAACCACTGGGAACGCCCAGCCTGCTGGGGATCCGGCAGACCGGCCACCCGCAGTCCGGCCTCCGCCCGCAGCCGGTTGTACCGGCGTGCAACCGTCTGCGTCGATACCTCCAGGACCTCCCCGATCCGGCTGTACGGCGCCCGCCCGTCGATCTGCAGCGCATGGATCACAGCGCGATCGATCTCATCCAGCATGTGAAGATCATGTCGAAATAGGCGCTCACATGGAAGATATGCGCAGATATCGACCAGAACTTGGAACTACCAAGCCACTGCCGTTGACAGTTGGCGCATGCAGAAACGATGGATCGGGCTGATCGCCCTACTGGTAGCCGAGGCAATGAATCTGCTGGACGCGACGATCGTCCAGGTCGCGGCGCCGGTGATCCACGCCGACCTCGGCGGCCGAGCGTCCGACATCCCCTGGTTCAGCGCGGCCTACACCCTGCCGTTCGCCGCGCTACTGATCACCGGCGGCCGCCTCGGCGACGTCTTCGGCCGGCGGCGGATGTTCCGGATCGGGGTCACGGGCTTCGTGATGGCGTCGAGCACGTGCGCCCTGGCGACACAGCCCGGCGTACTCATCGGAGCGCGGGTCGTGCAGGGCGTGGCGGCCGCGCTGATCATCCCGCAGACAATCGGATTGATCAGATCCAGCTTCGAGGGACCGGAGTTGCCCAAGGCTCTCGGCACCATCGGCCCGGTGATGGGCCTTGCCGGCATTTCCGGTCCGCTGCTCGGCGGCTTGATCACCGAGGCCACGTCATGGCGGGCCGTGTTCCTCGTCAACGTCCCCCTGGGCCTCGCCGTCCTCGGGCTCGCGCATCTACTTCCCGAGTCCAAGTCGCCGCATCGACCTGCCGTCGACCTCGTCGGCACCGTCTTGCTCACCGCGGGTACGGCGCTCGTCGTCTACCCGATCCTGCAGTCGCAGAACTGGTACCTGCTCCCCGCCGGTGCCGCACTGCTCGGCGTGTGCCTACTGCATCAGCGCTACAGCCGCGGCCGCCTGATCGAGCTGAGTCTGTTCACCCACCGAGGCTTCGGCGCAGCCCTCGTCACCTCAACGTTGTTCTTCGCGGTGATGAGCGGCCTCACTCTGGTCGTCGTACTACATCAGCAACTAACGCTCCATCACGGCGTCATGCGCTCGAGCCTCGCGTTGCTGCCGTGGTCGGCGGCGACCGGCATCACCGCGTGGATCGCCGGTCAGTGGCTGATCGGCCGCTTCGGTTCACGGCTCATGTACGTCGGTCTCGGCGTACTGCTGGTCGGCATCGTCATCGCCAACTACCGGCTGCTCCCCGGGCTCGCCCTCGGCGGCGCCGGTGTCGGATTGTTTACAACCGCATTCTTCACCGAAGCGCTCCAGCGGGTTCAGCCGCACGAGACCGGGTCAGCGGCGGGCCTGCTGAACGCGGTCCAGCAGTTCGGCGGGACGCTCGGCGTCGCCGGCCTGGGCACAGTGTTCCTGCACCACCCGGCGACACCGCACCGAGCCTTCTGGATCGCGACCGCGGTCATCGCCGCGACCGTGGTCACGGCTCACCTCATGCGGTCGCCGCGTTCGCGGCAGCCCGCGCATGCAGCGCCGGCGCCAGCGAGTACTGCCCGATGAAGATCACCACGCCGAGTACGGCGCAGCCCAGCCAGGTAACAGTCGGTCCGAAGTGCTCGAGGGCATTGGTCCCGGTCAGAGGGCCGATCACCGTGCCGACTCCGAAGGCCATCCCGGCCAGACCCATGTAGCGGCCCCGCAGGTCGATCGGAGCGAGGTCGGCGAACACGGCACCGATGACTGCCGCGAAGCCGATCTCGCCGACCGTCCAGACCACGACCGACAGCCCGTAACCCCACCAGGTGTGGACGACGGCACCGATCCCGAACCCGAGACCGACCACGAGCATCGACGCCGCGAGCAGCTTCGGCCGGTCGATCCGCACCAGCCACTTGCCGAGGAACGGCTGGATCAGCACGATCACCACGCCGCTCAGCGCGATCACCAACCCGTACGTCGAGGACGGCAGTCCGTCGCCCGCCATCGCCAGCGGGAGCGTCGAATAGCCCTGCATGTAGATGGTCGCGTAGCCGATCTGGAGCAGGATCATCAGCAGGAACACGGTGTCTCGCAGTACCACCGGGAGTAGCGGCCGGCGCGGTACGCCGGCCTCAGGTGTCGGTCGGCTCTCCGGCACCATCGCCCAGATCACCAGACCCGCGATCACCGAGGTACCGGCGTTCAGCCAGAACAGCAGGCCGTAGCCGACCGAGGCCAGCACGCCCGCGCTCACGGTGGACACCGAGAAGCCGAGGTTGATCGCCCAGAACAGCAGGCCGTACGCCCGAACGCGTTCGCCCGGTTCGAGCAGGTCGGCCACGGTCGCCTGGACGGCCGGACGGAACAGGTCGCCGAGCAGGCCGACCAGGAAGGCGGTCACCCAGATCATCGCCATCGACCGGGCCGAGCCGAGCAGGATCAGGGCGGCGCCGGTGCCGAAAAAGCAGGTCAGCATGGTCAGGCGGCGCCCGACCCGGTCCGCCAGCCAGCCACCGCTGAGCTGGGCGGCGACGCTACCGGCTCCGACCGCGGCCGCGACGGCACCCGCCGTACCGGCCGACAGGTGGCGGTCGTGGGTCAGGTAGAGGACCAGGAACGGCTGCACGAAGCTGCCGAGCCGGTTGACGAGCTGGCAGACCCAGAGTGCCCAGAAAGCCCTCGGCAGGGCGGCGGGCGCAGGGGACTCGACGGCGACAGCACTCATGGTGACAACTCTCCCGGTGAGCTCGGGCGGTGTCGAACATTAGGCACAGGCCTAATCGAGGGGTAGCCTGCTCGGGTGATCACGATCAGCCTGAACGCCGGCGACGTCGGCCGGATCCGGTTCGCGCTCTCACCGGTGTGGGAGGCAGTGACCAGTGTTCGGGCGCTCAGCAACAACACCGCGCGCAGTGTGCACGGGCCGTGGCTGCAGAAGGTGCGGCCGATCATCGAGGGCCCGGATCTGACGTTGCTGAGGGCACTCATTCCGCCGGTCGGCTACATCCCCGACTTCATGACGCCGGCGCCACCCCGCCGGTCGACCAGCCTGGAGTCGGGCCTGGCCACGATCGCCGCCACGCCACACCATCTGGTGGTCAACGAGATCGGCCACGTGCAGGCAGACAATCCGCATCCCCTGCTGCCGGACCTGATCGCCCACCCGGCCAAGGCGCTGGAGCTGATCACCTCGTCGCTGGAGACGTACTGGCGGCGTGCGATCGAGCCCGACTGGCGGCGGATGCGGTCGCTGCTGCAGGAGGATCTGGCCTTCCGGCTGGACGAGCTGGCCAGTGGTGGGCTGGAGCGGCTGTTCCGGAGCCTGCATCCGTCCGTCCGCTTCACCGGCGATCGGATCGTGATAGAGCGGCCGTTCTGCTGCCACGGCGAGCCAATGACCGGCCAGGGTGTGCTGCTGGTGCCGTGCGTGTTCAACTGGCCGGCCGCGCTGGCGGTGACCGCGGCGCCGCACGTGCCGACGATCACGTACCCGCCGCGCGGTCTCGGGCGACTTTGGGAGGACCGGCTGGAGACGGCCGACTCGCCGCTCGCCGACCTGGTCGGGCGGACCCGGGCCGCGATCGTGAGTCACCTGGATCTGCCGATGTCGACGACGCATCTGGCCCATCAGCTCGGGGTGTCCGCGCCGACGTTGAGCGTGCACCTCGGCATCCTGCGGAACGCCGGTGTGGTCGATTCGCGCCGCGACGGCCGGACCGTGCTCTACTACCGCACCTCCCTCGGCAGCCAACTCCTGACCGCCGCCACTCCCCTGGCGTCCACCGCCTAAGGCACGGCCTAACCAAAGCTGGGCGGGTCCACCTGGATTCGGACGGAGCCGGGGTTCTTCTTCGTCGTGCGCGCGGACTGGGCTTCCTTGAGCGAGCGCGCGAGGGCGGTTCCAGCCGATCGCGGCGTACGGACCACCGCTCGGACAGTCTCGTCGTCGACGTCGACAGGGCCTAGGACCTCGAGGCCGGCCGTGGTTGGTAGCAGCGGGCGCAGCCGAGTGATGAGGTCGGCGACCGCGTCGGCGGGTCCGGTGAGTTCGGCGAGCTTCGCAGCGGGCGCGAGACGCGCGGCCCGGCGCTCCTCGATCTCGCGCGTGGCAAAGCCTTCTGGGCTCCAACGGACGACTGCCTGCAGCGGGAGCGCCGACGGCTCACCGACGAGGATGACTGTGCCGCCATCGCGGGCGGGCCGGACCAGAGCCGCCGCGTTGAACCACCGCCGTACTGCTTCCTCCGGCGCGCGCAGATCCGGGCGGGCGAGCATCAGCCACGTGTCGAGCAGCAGCGCCGCGCTGTAGCCCCCCTCCGCGACCGGTTCCGCGCCCGGCGTACTGACGATGAGCGCCGGTTTGTCCGGCACGACGTCCAGCACGTTGTCGCCCCCCGACGTACGAACCACCACTCCGGGAAAGGCTCGCCCCAACTCCTCCGCCGTACGACGGGCTCCCACGACGGCGGCGCGCATGCGGGTGTCACCACACTCCGGGCAACGGTGGTCGGCCGCGGGCCGTCCGCAGATACTGCAACTCGCCGGTCCGGGTCCCCCGGTACGACGCAATGTCCCGCCGCACGTCGAACACCGCGACGGCGCTCGGCACGTCTGACACACCAGGCTCGGTAGATACCCGGCCCGCGGAACCTGCACCAGCACCGGCCCGGACCGCAGCCCCTCCCGGGCGATCTCGAAGGCCCGATGCGGCAGCCGCGCCGCGCGGGCGGCCGGGTCGCGGGCCAGATCCGTGTCCGACTCCCCCGCGATGTGCACCGCCGGAGCCGCCGCCCGGATCACACTCCGGTCCGCGATCAGCTCGTGCGCGAAGCCTGACTCGATCAGCGCCGCCGAGTCCACCGACCGCGCGAACCCACCGACCAACGCCGCACACTTCTGCCGGAACGCCCGCAGCATCAACACCTCACGAGCATGCGGGTACGGCGCCCGCGGCTCGGCGTACGAGTCGTCACCGTCGTCCCACAACGCGACCAGCCCAAGGTCCGCCACCGGTGCGAACGCGGCCGCCCGCGTCCCGATCACCACCCGTGCACACCCCCGCAACGCCGCGAGGAAGGCGCGGTAGCGAGCGGTCGGCCCGAGATCCGCCGACAGTGTGACGAACCCCGCCTCCCCGAGCACCGCCGTACACGCCGCGGCCAACCGCTCGAGATCGCGCGCATCCGGCGCCAACAGCAACGCACCCCGCCCCGACGCCGCACACACAGCCGCGGCCTGGGCGAACGCGAGCGGCCAATCAGCCCCAGGCACGGCGGTCCAGATCGCACGCGGCGACTCCGATCGCGCGATCGCGTCCAGGAACCCAGCCGGGTACTGCGACCATTCGGAGCGCGAGGTGGACACCGGTGGCGGCGCGGGCTGGTTGCATCGCAGCGCCTCGCCCTCGACCTTCGCGTGGCGGGGCGGCACCGCCAACCGCGTCACGTCCGCGAACACTCCGGCGTACCGATCGGCGACCGCGCGGCAGAGGTCGGCGATCTCCGGCGTCAGCACCTGCTCGGGCGACACGACCTTCCGGATCCGGACGAGCTTGCCCTCATGGTCGGACGACTCCAGCCGCTCCAGCACGAACCCGTCCAGGTCCTTGCCGGCGAAGCGCACCTTCACCCGGGCACCGGGCTGCGCCGCCGCGGCCAGATCCTCGGGCACGAGATAGTCGAACGGCCGGTCCAGATGGGGCAGCGACACATCGACCGCGATCCGGGCCACCGGCAACGTCTCGGTGATGCCGGCCGGCTCCTTGGTCCGGGACTTGCGAACGGTATCCCGCAGCAGTGTCAGCTGCTCCGGCGAGTCCCCGTTCGATGTCACCGGGAAACTCTAGTCCGGTGGGACGACAGTGCGCGTGAGCACTGCCGTCCCCCTGTGGACAACTACTTGTTGATCGCGGCCTTCAGCGCCTCGACCCGGTCGGTCCGCTCCCAGGTGAAGTCCGCGCCGGTGCGGCCGAAGTGGCCGTTGCGGGCGGTCTGGGCGTAGATCGGCCGGAGCAGGTCCAGGTCGCGGATGATCGCGGCCGGACGCAGGTCGAACACCTCGCGGACCGCGTCGGCGATCTTGTCCACCGGCACGGACTCGGTGCCGAAGGTGTCGACGTAGAAACCGACCGGCGCGGCCTTGCCGATCGCGTACGCGACCTGGCACTCGACCCGGTCGGCCAGCCCGGCGGCGACGATGTTCTTCGCCACCCAGCGCATCGCGTACGCCGCGGAACGGTCCACCTTCGACGGGTCCTTGCCGGAGAACGCGCCACCACCGTGCCGCGCCATCCCGCCGTAGGTGTCGATGATGATCTTGCGGCCGGTCAGCCCGGCGTCACCCATCGGGCCGCCGACCTCGAACCGGCCGGTCGGGTTCACCAGCAGCTTGTAGCCGGCCGAGTCGATGTCGAACTGCTCGAGCACCGGGTCGACCACGTGCTTCTTGATGTCCGGCGTCAGCATCGAGTCCAGGCTGATGTCGGCCGCGTGCTGGCTGGACACCACCACGGTGTCGATCCGGACCGCCTTGTCACCGTCGTACTCGACCGTGACCTGGGTCTTGCCGTCCGGCCTCAGGTAGGCCAGCGTGCCGTCCTTGCGGGCCTCGGACAGCCGCTCGGACAGCCGGTGCGCGATGGTGATCGGCAGCGGCATCAACTCGGGCGTCTCGTTCGACGCGTAGCCGAACATCAGGCCCTGGTCGCCCGCCCCCTGCAGGTCCAGCGCGTCCTCCGACGCGTCCGAGCGCGTCTCGTACGCCGTGTCGACACCCTGGGCGATGTCGGGCGACTGACTGCCGATGGCGACCTGCACCCCACAGGACGCGCCGTCGAAGCCCTTCAGCGACGAGTCGTACCCGATCTCGAGGATGCGTGCCCGCACGATCCCCGGAATGTCGACGTACGCCGCCGTAGTGACCTCACCCGCGACCACGACCAGCCCGGTGGTGATCAAGGTCTCCACCGCGACCCGGCTGCGCGGGTCCTCGGCCAGCAGGGCATCGAGAATGGAGTCGCTGATCTGGTCAGCGATCTTGTCCGGGTGACCTTCGGTCACGGACTCGGACGTGAAAAGGCGCCTCGCCACAGTTCTCCCTCGGATTCCTCTTGTGCCACGCGGCTGTCTGCGGCAGCCGCGCGATCCCCCCAAATGCACCGACGGTTGGCGATGCATCTTGGGAAGTATGCCAGCAGTTTCGGCCCGCGTCCCGGCGACCCTCCGAATTCCTCCACTATACGGGATTCGCGGCCATATCGTGGACAGAGGGTCGGGTTTCAGGCGTGCGGACCGACCGCGACGTCGCCCACGGTGAGCGACGGTGTGCAGGCCAGGATCGCAGCCGACCGGTCCACCTCGGCTTCGAGCTGCCGGCGTCGCGTGCGGTTGAGGGAGGTGAGCGCCTCGACGGTGACGTGCACCGTCCGGCCGGCCTTCTTGTGGTGCCAGACGCCCGCGACGATGCCGTCGATCAGCACAAGCGGGTAGTTGCCGGCCTGCCCGCGGGCGAGTGCCCGGGTGAAGGCCTTGCCCGGGAACAACAGCTCTCTCGGGTAGCTGCCGACGCCGTACGCATCGAAGTACGGCAGCAGCCTGACGCCTCGCGGCGGCTCGTCGTCGAAGTCACCGTCGCCTGGTGCGTGCCAGGCGGGCTGGCCGTCGAGCTGCACCTGCGGGAGGCCGGCGAAGTACGGCTTGACGAAGGTCGGCGTCGTGTTGAGCCAGCGGGCGAACTGCTGCGGCGTCGCGGGTCCGTAGGAGTGCAGGTAGCGGTGGAGAAGCTCGGTGAGCGCTGCGTCGCCGTTCATCGGCTCGAACGGCTGGAAGCGGTGCGGGTTCGAGTACGTCGTCTTGCGGCCGCGGTTGGGTCCGTAGCAGAGGACGCCGGCGTTGGCCGCGACCGAGATCGCCTGCCGCCACCGTGGCCAGTAGCCCTGGAACGCCGGCATCACCAGGTCACCCGCCCAGGACCCAGTACGCCGTACGACCTCGTCAGAGAGTTCGTCGACGGTCAGGTCGTCGTGAGCGAGCGCTTCACCGATGGCGGCGATGACTTCCGCGGTCTGCTCCGGAGTCATCCGCATGAAGGGCGGCGCGAGCCCGGTCGGCAGAGCGGAGAGCGCCCCGGTCCACATCGGGAGATCGTCGAGCGGCAGGAGATGCACGGTCCCGCGTGGCCCGAACGTCTTCACGAGTCCGTCGGCCTGCTGCACCGTCTCCCGGGTGGCATCCGCGAGCCGGAGAGCCACGGACATCTCCCCCGCCGACAACACCTGGGCATGCGCCCCACACATCGCCCGTACGACGTCGACCGGAGTGGCACCGGGGTCGGTCAGGTGGTGTCGCTTCATCCGCCGGGCGACGACGGCCTGCCAGCTGATCTCCATACCCCGACGCTAACCGCCGAAGCGGACAGGTCCTGTCCTCTACTTCCAGTGAGCCGCGACCAGGTTCCAGATCACTCCGGCCAGCGCGTCTTTGCTGCCGGACGGGAACGGGAGGGCGCCGCCGTCGCGGTCGAGGATGACGGCGTCGTTCAGGTCGCTGCCGAAGACCTTGCCGCCGGAGACGTCGTTGACGACCAGCAGGTCGCAGCCCTTGCGCTCCAGCTTGGCGCGACCGAGCTCCAGCACCGAGTGCTCCGCGTCGCCGGTCTCGGCGCCGAAGCCGACAATCACCTGGTTCGCCCGGCGGCGGTCGTGCGAGACCGTCTGCAGGATGTCCACGTTCTGCACCAGGTTGATCGCGGGGACCGCACCGTCCTCGGTCTTCTTGATCTTGTGCTCGGCGACCTCGGCCGGACGGAAGTCGGCCGGGGCGGCCGCCATCACGATCGCGTCCGCGTCCGCGGCGCGACCAGTGATCTCGTCGTACAGATCGCCGGTGCTGACGACCGGGACGACCTGGACGCCAGCCGGATCGGGCAGCTCGGAGTTCGCCGCGACCAGCGTGACCTTGGCGCCGCGCGCGGCGGCGATGCGGGCCAGGGCGTAGCCCTGCTTGCCGGACGAGGAGTTGCCGAGGTAGCGGACCGGGTCGAGGTGTTCGCGGGTCCCGCCGGCGCTGACCAGGACGTGCTTGCCGGTGAGGTCGGCGACCTCATGACCGGCGGCGCGGGCGGCCTCGTCGGCGAGCATCAACTGGCTGATCGCGAAGATCTCCGACGGCTCGGGCAACCGGCCGCGGCCGGTGTCCGTGCCGGTGAGCCGGCCGACGGCCGGGTCGAGCACGGTGATGCCACGGGACCGCAGGGTGGCGACGTTCGCCTGAGTGGCCGGGTGCTCCCACATCTCGGTGTGCATCGCGGCCGCGAACAGGATCGGGCAGCGCGCGGTCAGCAGCGTGTTGGTGAGCAGGTCGTCGGCCAGGCCGTGGGCGGCCTTGGCGATCAGGTTGGCGGTGGCCGGAGCGACCACGACGAGCTCGGCGGCCTTGCCGATCCGGACGTGCGGAACCTCATGCACGTTGTCGAACGGATCGGCCGTCACCGGCTGACCGGACAGTGCGGCCCAGGTCGCCGCACCGACGAACTCCAGCGCACCCGCGGTCGGGACCACCCGCACAC
The DNA here is from genome assembly GCF_040655855.1 of Kribbella sp. NPDC050281. Classification (NCBI taxonomy): domain Bacteria; kingdom Bacillati; phylum Actinomycetota; class Actinomycetes; order Propionibacteriales; family Kribbellaceae; genus Kribbella; species Kribbella sp. NPDC050281. The sequence continues at coordinate 113,809 of NZ_JBFAKS010000009.1, forward strand.
TGTGCCCGGACTCGGTCAGCCGTCGCAGCAGGTCACAGACCTTGTACGCAGCGATACCGCCGCCGACTCCGAGCACTACATTCGGCCGGCCCACGCCGGCGGACCCGGTCGCCATCGCCCGAGAACTACTCGGACTTCTCCGCGGCGGCGGCTTCCGCCTCGGCCTCGGGGTCGATGTCGGTGCAGGTCAGAACGCCCTCGTTGATCTCGCGCATCGCGATCGAGAGCGGCTTCTCCTGAACGTGGGTCTCGACCAGCGGACCGACGTACTCGAGCAGGCCTTCGCCCAGCTGCGAGTAGTAGGCGTTGATCTGCCGCGCCCGCTTGGCCGAGTACAGCACCAGCTTGTACTTGGAGTCGGTGCGGGTGAGCAGGTCGTCGATCGGCGGCGACGTGATGCCGATGGCGACGGGCTGGTTGCCAGACAAGGTCAGCTCTTTCCAGAGATGGAGGGTGATCGAATCAACTTTACCAACTGATCAGCGGCTTCCCGAACCGACGCGTTCACGATCGTCGCGTCGAACTCCTTCTCGGCGGCCAGTTCGACGGTCGCGGTCTCGAGCCGGCGCTCCCGCTCCTCCGGAGTCTCGGTGCCGCGGAAGACCAGGCGCCGGACCAGTTCGTCCCAGCTCGGCGGGGCCAGGAAGACGAACTGCGCCTCCGGCATCGACTCGCGGACCTGGCGGGCACCCTGCAGGTCGATCTCGAGCAGGGCCGGGCGGCCCTCGGCCAGTTTGTCCAGCACCGGCTGCTTCGGGGTGCCGTAGCGGGCCGCCTTGTGCACCACCGCCCACTCCAGCAACTCACCGTCGGCGATCATCCGGTCGAACTCGGCGTCGGACACGAACAGGTAGTGCACGCCGTGCACCTCGTTCGGCCGGGGCTTGCGGGTCGTGGCCGAAACGGAGATCCAGATGTCCGGGTAGCGCTCCCGGACGTCGGCGGCCACCGTGCCCTTCCCGACCGCCGTCGGCCCGGCCAGTACGGTCAGCACAGCTCCCCCGGTCGTCGACCTGCCGGCCCGGCCGGAGCCGGCCGGGTTGTCTGTCTGGTTCCTCGGGTGCGTGGTCATCGTCACACCAGTGTCCAACGAGCCGGGGAGAACTTCGGTTCGGCTCACTCGGCGAATTCGCGCTCGAGCGCGGCGATCTGGTTCGAGCCGAGGCCGCGCACCCGCCGCGTCTCCGAGATCCCCGCCCGCTCCATGATCTGCTGGGCGCGGACCTTGCCCACACCGGGGATGCACTGCAGCAGCGCGCTCACCCGCATCTTGCCGATCACGTCGTTCGTCTGTCCCTCGTGGAGCACCTCCGTCGGAGACGCTCCCGAATGCCGGATCCGGTTCTTGATCTCGGCTCGTTCACGCCGCGCCGCCGCGGCCTTGTCCAGAGCCGCCGCTCGCTGCTCCGGGGTCAAAGAAGGAAGTGGCACCGTTTCACCTGTCCCGTTGTGTGGCTTCGCAAGGGAACCTAACACGGCCACGGGCGCCTCCAGCGCCCAATCGGGGCATGTCAAGGCCCCCTGCGCGCACAGTCACCGGCCCGGCGGCGGATTGGACCGATCAGAGGGTCAGTTCAGCGCCGGGACGTCGACCTTGCAGGAGTCCTTCGCGTGCGTGCTGATCGCCTTGTACGCCGTCATGACGGTGCCGGTCTCCTTGCTCAGCCGAGCCAGTTCGACCCGGTCCGAGCCCGCCTTCTGAGCCTTCTCGGCGAAGCCGACCACGACGCCCCAGTCGTCCTTCACGTCCGCGGGGGCAGACTCGCGCAGCTTCTTGGCGTCCTCGAGGATCTTCACGTAGTCGGCCGGCTTCTGCGGGTCGACGTTCACCGCGTTGGCGGCGTACCCGGCGAGGTCGACGCAGTAGGCCTGCTCCTCGGTGCAGGCGGTCAGCGTGGCGGTACCGGCGATGACGGTGGCGGCCAGGGCGAGGGTGCGCTTCATGCCTGCCGAGGCTACCGGCGGTGATCAAATTATCAGAAACGAATACTTTCCGCAGCCGCGCGGACCGGACGGCGCGGAACAGGACGGCGCGGAAGAGGACGGCGGGGACGGCCGCCGTCCTGGCGGGTCAGCCGTCGATGGTGACCTTGCAGGTGTCCTTGGCCTGCTTGCCGATCGCCTCCATCGCGGGGGTGATCTTCTCGCCGTCGCTCTTGGCCAGCTCGGTCAGCTTGTCCATGTCGCCGTTCGCGTCCTGGGCCTTCTCGGCGTAGTCGAGCACGATCTTCCAGTCGTCCTTCAGATCGTCCGGCGCCGACTTGGACACCTTCTTCGCCTCGTCGAGCATCTTGCCGACCGCCTCGGAGTCCTTGATGTCGAGGTTCTTGGCCGCCTCGGCGTAGTTCTGGAGCTCGCTGCAGTAGTCGCCACCCGAGCACGCCGTCAGCGCGCCGACACCCAGGGTCATTACCGCCGCGAGGGCCGCCACCTTACGCAATTGCATTCCTTACTCTGCTGGGAGGAGACCGTCACTCCCCGTCAGCGGACACCCTTCCGGACGGCGGGGTCAAACGGCCGGATCAGGATCGCGACGGCGTTCGCGGTCACGATCACCGCGATCGCGATCCAGTCGATCGGGCCGAGGTGCTGATCGAGTACGACCAGGCCGACCAGGGCGGCCAGCACCGGGTTCACGCTCATGAAGACGCCGAAGAACTGAGCCGGCACCCGGCGCAGCGTCAGCAGGTCCACCAGGAACGGGACCGCCGACGACAGCACCCCGGCGACCAGCGCGTATGACACCGCCGCAACCGTCGGTGGGTGCTGCCAGAGCACGAACGCACCGATCGGGACGTACACCAGAGCGGACACACCTGCTGCCGCGGCCGATCCGGTCGCGCCTGGCAGCTCGCGCCCGACGACCCCGTTCAGCAGGATGTAGCAGGCCCAGCAGACAGCCGCGAGCAATCCGAGTCCGATGCCGACGTAGTCCGACGTCGCCTGCGGCCGGGTCAGCAGCAGGACCGCGGGTGCGGCAGTCAGCGCACACAGCAGATCGACTATCCGCCGCGACCCGATCAACGCGACCGCCAACGGCCCCAGGAACTCCAGCGTCACGGCCAGCCCGAGGCCGATCCGGTCGATCGCCGTGTAAAGCGACAGGTTCATCACCGCGAACACGGCGGCCAGCGCCAGCACCGCACGCCATTGCCGCCTGGTGATCGCCCGCAGCTTCGGTCGCCCGACCGCGAGCAGCACCGCCCCGGCCATCCACTGCCGGACAGCCACCACGCTGACCGGTCCGATGACGGGAAACGCGAGCGCGGCGACCGACGCACCCACCTGAGTCGACAGCCCGCTTCCGAGCATCATCGCTACCCCACCCAGCCGACCTCTCTCCATGCTCAGAGGTTCCGTGCCGCCGCGCCTTCGGCAAAATGCATCGGCGCAGCGATCTATACGCTGGGGTTATGGATCTCGAGCTCCGGCACCTGCGGTGCCTGGTCGCCGTGGTGGACACCGGGACGTTCACCGACGCGGCGATCGAGCTGGGCGTCTCCCAGGCCGCGGTGTCGCGGAATCTGTTGGCGCTGGAGGGTCGGCTGGGTGTTCGGCTGCTGTACCGGACGAGCCGGTCAGTGACGCCGACGACCGCGGGCGTGCAGGTGCTGGCACGGGCTCGCCAGATCCTCAACGACGTCGACGAGTTGGTGACTGAAGCGACGACCGGGCACACGCGGTTGCGGATCGGGCATGCCTGGTCGGCGATGGGACGTCATACGGCCGAGTTCCAGCGGCGATGGGCCGCCGAGCATCCAGAGATCGAACTGCAGCTGATCCGGACCAACACGTCGACCGGCGGGCTCGCGGAAGGACTGTGCGATCTCGCGGTCGTCCGCACCCACATCGACCTGCGCCGGTTCGCGCACACCACAGTCGCCCAGGAACGCCGGTACTGCGCCATGCCCGCCGACGACCCGCTCGCCCGCAAGCGCACGGTCACCCTCGGCCAACTCCGCGACCGCGTCCTGGTCATCGACCGAAGGACCGGCAGTACGACGGCCGATCTCTGGCCCGAGGAAGCACGCCCACGGATCGAGTACACGCACGACGTCGACGACTGGTTGTCCGCCATCGCCTCCGGCCGTTGCGTGGGTGTCACTCCGCAGGCGACGACAACGCAGTACCGCCGGGACGGTGTCGTCTACCGTCCGCTCCGCGACGCACCGCCGGTCGACGTCCACCTGATCTGGCACCGTCAGGACCCGCACCCCGCGACCCAGGCGGCAGTCGACCTACTGTCCGGCCTGTATCACCGGTCCAGGAGCTCGACCAACTGACGGCGGTCGTTCACACCCCAGAAGGCCTCCCGAACCCGCTCGATCCCGCCCACCGGCCAGCGCTCGGCGATCCGCTTCACCTCCGGATCCTCGATCCCCGCCGCGAGGGCGCCCGGAAAGTCGCCCCAGACCACCTTGAACGGCCGGCCACACATCTGCTCGACTCCGAGCTTGATGGGCGGAGTGATCTCCAGCCGGTTGTGCAGTTCACCCAACGCCCGGTACGCCTCCATCAGCGCCGCCTCCCGCTCCTGCCAGGTCTCGGCCCGCAGCACCTCGCGCAGCAGCGGTCCGACCGCCGGACCGCAGGGCAGCCGGCTGAACGCAGTACCGAACCACTTCCGGTACGGCGCGTACTCGCGCTCCATGAGGAAACACAGCTGCATCAGGTCGTGGACGAGGTGCGCACCCATCACCGCCGACCCGAGCTCGTCCCCGACGTACCCGGACCGGCCGACCAGATTCATTTCCGGATGCACCCGCCACCAGGCCGCGATCAGCAAATAGCGCCATACGTCCGGCGGATAGTAATTCAACCGGTCCCGCACGGTCTGCAACCCCAAGTCGTCGTGAAAGACACCACCGGCGGTCTGCATCCGCAGGAAAGACTCCGGAAACGTCAGCCAGTCCCGGACCGCGAGTTCCTGATCCGGATCGAATCCCAACTGCTTCTGGTAGTACGACCGGAGCGTGTGGACCTCGACGAAGGAGCGCCGCCCCTCGAACTCGTCCGGCACGTCCGGCTCCAGCATGACGCCGTCCTGAACGAACACCAGCGCCCGGGGGTTCCAGTCGTGGTCCCCCGACATCTCGTCGTCGAACCCGAGCACCTCCGAGCCGCGTCCCATCAGCCCCGCACTGTGTGGCACGTCGACCACCGGTCGCACCTTCTCCTGATAAAACCGCCGGCTCAACTCCAACCCAGAAATGAACATGCCGAAAAGATCGCACGCCAGAGCCACGGAATTCAAGAAAAAACACCAAATGGCGCGAAATTCATCGCGCCATTTGGTAAATCAAATTCTATCGAACAAATCGGCCTTTGTCAGTACCCCAGCACCGTCCGGAACGCGTCGTTGGCGCGGTCGGCCGCGTCCTGCAACGCACCAGCGCTTGGACCGGCACCGAGGATCTCCCGCGAGCTGGACGGTACGACGTTGCGCACCGCCGACCCGAACACGGCCGCCAGGCCCTCGGCGGTGCCACCCTGGGCGCCGAGCCCGGGCGCCAGCAGCGGACCGTTGATGTCGAGGACCTCCTCGGTCGGCTTGATGGTCGCGCCAACGACCGCACCGAACGACCCCAGCCCATCAGCGCCGGCGTTGAGCGATCGCAACCCGTCCAGTACCGCGCCCGCCACCGTCGGACCGTCCGCGGTCCGGGCCGACTGGAACTGCGGTCCCTCCGGATTCGAGGTCAACGCGAGCACGAACAGACCGGCGCCGGACTCCCGGGCCACATCGATGGCCGGCTGCAGCGACCCGAACCCGAGGTACGGGCTGACCGTCAAGGCGTCGCACGCGAGCGGCGCCTTCTCCGCCAGGTACGCCGCCGCGTACCCATCCATGGTCGAGCCGATGTCACCGCGCTTGGCGTCGATGACGACCAGCGCACCGGCCTCCCGCAGCCGGATCGTCGCCTGCTCGAGAACGGCGATCCCGGCCGAGCCGAACCGCTCGAAGAACGCCGACTGCGGCTTGAACACCGCGACCCGGTCCGCCAGCGCGTCCACTACGCCGTACGTGAACGACGCGAGGCCGTCCGGGTCGTCGGGCAGATCCCAGGCGGCCAGCAGATGCGCGTGCGGGTCGATGCCCACGCACAGCGGGCCGCGGGTGTCCATGGCGGCCCGGAGCCGGGCGCCGAAGGGTTGGTTGCTCATCTCACTCCCCGATTGATCTGACGGACAAGGCCGGGGCCGCGGTAGATCAGCCCGGTGTAGATCTGGACGAGACTGGCGCCGGCGTCGAACAGCCGGGCCGCGTCGGCGGAGTCGAGAATGCCGCCGACACCGATGATCGGCAGGGTTCCCCCGGTCTCCGCATGGATGTGGGCGACCGTCTTGGCCGCCGTCTCGGTCAGCGGTCGCCCGGACAGGCCGCCGGTCTCGGACGCCAGCGGGTGCGACTCCACCCCGGGCCGGCTGATCGTGGTGTTGGTGGCGATGATCCCGGCAATGCCGACCTCGGTGCAGACCTGCAGCAGTTCGTCGATCGCCGACGAGGTCAGGTCCGGCGCGATCTTCACCAGGATCGGCTTCCCGTCCAGACCGCCGACGCTCAACGACGAAGCCTCAGCCCGCAGCGCTGTCAGCAGCTCGCGGAGGTGCCCGGCATCCTGCAGGGAGCGCAGCCCCGGCGTATTCGGCGACGACACATTGACCGCGAAGTAGTCGCCGTACCGGTAGAGCCGCCGCAGCGACGTCACGTAGTCCTCGACGGCATTCTCGAGCGGGGTCACCTTCGACTTCCCGATCGAGACGCCCAGCGGGTAGCCGAGCGGTCCGTACGCCGCCAGCCGGGCAGCGAGGGCCTCGGAGCCCAGGTTGTTGAACCCCATCCGGTTGATCACGGCCTCGTGCTCGACCAGCCGGAACAGCCGGGGCTTCTCGTTCCCGGGCTGCCGGTGCGCGGTGACGGTGCCGACCTCGACGAACGCGAACCCGAGCGCCCGCCAGGCCGGCAGCGCGATCCCGTTCTTGTCCATGCCCGCGGCCAGGCCGACGGCACCCGGGAAGCGCACGCCGAAGACCGTCCGCTCCGAGCCGGTCTGGAAACGCGACATCAAGCGGACGGCACCCGGAACGCGGCCCAGCCGTCGCAGGGCGTTGAGCGTCCGCTCGTGCGCGACCTCGGCGTCGCCCTTCCCCAGCCGGTACAGGACCGGCCGGACGACGCGGCTATACACCGCGGATCCTCGGCACCCAGTCCTGCAGCGACCGTACGCCGATGTCACCGGCCCGTTGCGCCTCGATCCCCTGCACGGCGGCCGCCAGCCCCTGCACCGTGGTGATGCACGGGATGTTCCGGGCCACCGCGGCGCTGCGGATCTCGTATCCGTCCAGCCGGGGCGAGCCGCCCTGGGTGATCCCGATCGGGGTGTTGACGATCAGGTCGAGTTCGCCGTCGTGGACCATCTGGACGATGGTCGGCTCGCCGTTCGGGCCCGGACCCTGGCTGTTCTTGCGGACCGTGATCGCCTCGACCCCGTTGCGGCGCAGTACGTCGGCCGTCCCGTCGGTCGCGTAGATCTCGAAGCCCAGATCGGCCAGCCGCTTCACCGGGAAGATCATGTGCCGCTTGTCCCGGTTCGCCACCGAGACGAACACCTTGCCGGCGCCCGGCAGCGGCTGCGACGCGCCTGCCTGCGACTTGGCGAACGCCGTACCGAACGTGTCGTCGATACCCATCACCTCACCGGTCGAGCGCATCTCCGGCCCGAGCACGGTGTCCACCGACCGGCCGTCGACCGTCCGGAACCGGTTGAACGGCATCACGGCTTCCTTCACCGCGATCGGCGTGGACGTCGGCAGCGTCCCGCCGTCGCCCTCGGCCGGCAGCATGCCCTCGTCGCGCAGCGACGCGATCGTGGCACCGAGCATCACCCGGGCCGCCGCCTTCGCCAGCGGCGTCGCGGTCGCCTTCGACACGAACGGCACCGTCCGGGACGCCCGCGGGTTCGCCTCCAGCACGTACAGCACGTCACCGGCGAGCGCGTACTGCACGTTCAGCAGACCCCGTACGCCGACGCCGCGCGCGATCGCCTCGGTCGACTGGCGGATCTTCTCGATGTCCGCGTTCCCGAGCGTGATCGGCGGCAGCGCGCAGGACGAGTCACCGGAGTGCACCCCGGCCTCCTCGATGTGCTCCATCACGCCACCGAGGAACAACTCCTCGCCGTCGAACAGCCCGTCCACGTCGATCTCGACCGCGTCGTCGAGGAACCGGTCGATCAGCACCGGATGCTCCCACGATCCTGTGCCACCGCTCAGCCGTCCCAGCGCCGCGGTCAGTTCGGCCTCGCTGTAGACGATCTCCATCCCGCGGCCGCCCAGCACGTACGACGGCCGCACGAGCACCGGGAACCCGATCTCCTCGGCGACCTCACGCGCCTCGTCGGCCGACATCGCCGTACCGTGCTTCGGCGCCGGCAGCGCCGCGTCCGCGAGCACCTTCCCGAACGCGCCCCGCTCCTCAGCCAGGTGGATCGCCTCCGGCGACGTACCCACGATCGGTACGCCGGCGTCCGCGAGCCGCTGGGCCAGACCCAGTGGCGTCTGCCCGCCGAGCTGCACGATCACCCCGGCGACCGGTCCGGCCTGCATCTCGGCGTACACGATCTCGAGCACGTCCTCGCAGGTGAGCGGCTCGAAGTACAGCCGGTCCGAGGTGTCGTAGTCGGTCGAGACCGTCTCCGGGTTGCAGTTCACCATCACCGTGCAGTAGCCCGCGTCGCGCAGCGCCATCGACGCGTGCACACAGGAGTAGTCGAACTCGATCCCCTGCCCGATCCGGTTCGGCCCCGACCCCAGGATCAGCACCGCCGGCTCGGTCCGCGCCGCGACCTCGGTCTCCTCGTCGTACGACGAGTAGTGGTACGGCGTCTCGGCCTTGAACTCGGCCGCACAGGTGTCGACCGTCTTGTAGACCGGCCGGATCCCGAGCGCCTGCCGGACCCCGCGGACGACGTCCTCCGTCAGCCCGCGGATCTCGGCCAGCTGCAGGTCCGAGAACCCGTGCCGCTTCGCCAGTCGCAGCACCTCCGGCGTGAGCCGCGGCGCGGCCGCGGTCTGCAGGGCGATCTCGTGGATCAGGTAGAGCTGGTCCACGAACCAGGGGTCGATCTTCGTCGCATCGAAGATCTGCTCCGGCGTCGCCCCGGCCCGGATCGCGTCCATGATCGTCCGCAGCCGGCCGTCGTGTGGCGTCTTGATGGCCTCCAGCAACGGTTCGAGGTCGGTCGCGGGCGAGCCGGCCCAGGAGAACCGGGCCTCCGGCTTCTCCAGCGAGCGCAGCGCCTTCTGCAGTGCCTCGGTGTAGTTGCGGCCGATCGCCATCGCCTCGCCGACGCTCTTCATGTGCGTGGTCAGCGTGGCGTCCGCGGCCGGGAACTTCTCGAACGCGAACCGCGGCACCTTCACCACCACGTAGTCCAGCGTCGGCTCGAAGCTGGCCGGCGTCTGCCGGGTGATGTCGTTCGGGATCTCGTCCAGGGTGTAGCCGATCGCCACCTTGGCGGCGATCTTGGCGATCGGGAAGCCGGTCGCCTTGGAGGCCAGCGCGGACGAGCGCGACACCCGCGGGTTCATCTCGATCACGATCAGCCGGCCGTCGGCCGGGTTCACCGCGAACTGGATGTTGCAGCCGCCGGTGTCGACGCCGACCTCGCGGATGATGCCGATGGCAAGGTCCCGCATCACCTGGTACTCGCGGTCGGTCAGCGTCATCGCCGGCGCGACCGTGACCGAGTCGCCGGTGTGCACGCCCATCGGGTCGACGTTCTCGATCGAGCAGATGATCACGACGTTGTCGGCCTTGTCGCGCATCACCTCCAGCTCGTACTCCTTCCAGCCCAGGATCGACTCCTCGATCAGCACCTCGGTGGTCGGGCTGGCCTGCAGTCCGGCGCCCGCGATGCGGCGCAGGTCCGCCTCGTCGTACGCCATCCCGGAGCCGACGCCGCCCATCGTGAACGACGGCCGCACCACCAGCGGGTAGCCGAGCTCAGCCGCCGCACCGAACACGTCGTCCAGCGTGTGGCAGATCCGTGACCGCGCGACCTCCGCACCGAGGCTCTCGACGATGTGCTTGAACGACTCGCGGTTCTCGCCGCGCTGGATCGCGTCGACCGACGCGCCGATCAGCTCGACGCCGTACTTCTCCAGTACGCCGTTCTCGTGCAGGGCGATCGCCGCGTTCAGCGCGGTCTGGCCGCCCAGCGTCGCGAGCAGCGCGTTCGGGCGCTCCTTCTCGATCACCTTCTCGACGTACTCCGGGGTGATCGGCTCGACGTAGGTGGCGTCGGCGAACTCCGGGTCCGTCATGATCGTGGCCGGGTTGGAGTTGACCAGCACGACCCGGAACCCCTCCTCGCGCAGCACCCGGCAGGCCTGGGTCCCGGAGTAGTCGAACTCGCAGGCCTGACCGATCACGATCGGGCCGGAGCCGATCACCAGGACCGACTCGATGTCTGTACGCCGCGGCATCAGGCCCGCCCTTCCATCAGCTGAACGAACCGGTCGAAGAGGTAGGCGGAGTCGTGCGGACCGGCCGCCGCCTCAGGGTGGTACTGCACCGAGAACGCCAGCACCCGGCCGTCCTTCCCGGTGAGCTTCAGCCCTTCGACCACGTTGTCGTTGAGGGAAACATGGCTGACTTCAGCCGTTCCATACTCGGTCTCGACCGTCTGCTCGATCGGCGCGTCCACCGCGAAGCCGTGGTTCTGCGCCGTGATCTCCACCTTGCCGGTGGCCCGGTCGAGCACCGGCTGGTTGATCCCGCGGTGCCCGTACTTGAGCTTGAACGTGCCCAGTCCGAGCGCCCGGCCGAACACCTGGTTGCCGAAACAGATCCCGAAGTACGGCTTGCCCCGCTGCAGCAGGGCCTTGAGCAGGTCCGTCGGGTGCTCGGTGGTCTCCGGGTCGCCCGGTCCGTTGCTCATGAAGATGCCGTCCGGGTTCACCGCCAGCACCTCCTCCAGCGTCGCGGTGGCCGGCAGGACGTGCACCTCGATGCCGCGCTCGGCCATCCGCTTGGGCGTCATCGACTTGATCCCGAGGTCGAGCGCGACCACGGTGAACCGCTTCTCGCCCTCGGCCGGGATCACGTAGGGCTCGAACGTGGTGACCTCGGAGGCAAGGTCCGCACCGACCATCGGTGGCTGCTCCAGGACCTTCTCCAGCAGCGCGTCCGGGTCGAGGATCTCGGTGGAGATCCCGGCCCGCATCGCGCCGCGCTCGCGCAGGTGCCGGGTCAGTGCCCGGGTATCGATGCCGGAGATCCCGACGATGCCCTGGCCCTTGAGTTGGTCGTCCAGCGAGCGGGTGGCGCGCCAGTTCGACGGCACCCTGGCAGGGTCGCGAACGACGTACCCGGCGACCCAGATCCGCTGGGACTCGTCGTCCTCGTCGTTCACCCCGGTGTTGCCGATGTGCGGTGCGGTCTGGGTGACGATCTGGCGGTGGTACGACGGGTCGGTCAGCGTCTCCTGGTAGCCGGTCATCCCGGTGGTGAACACCGCCTCGCCGAACGTCTCGCCGGTCGCCCCGTACGACGTACCGGTGAATGACCGGCCGTCCTCCAGGACCAGCAGTGCGGGCTGGCTCATCTTTGCTCGACTCCGATCAGGGTCGCGATGGTTTCGGTCAGCGGTGCGGTGTCTGCCTTGCGGCGGGGACGGAAGCCGGTGTCGAGCTCGCGACCGTCGTGGTTCCAGGTGACCACCACCAGGCCGGACTTCTCCGCGGTCACCTTGCCGGCGATGCCACGGTCGGTCCGGACGGCGGTCAGGTGGTCCGCGGGGATGAACACATCCGCCGCGCCCTGCCGGTGGAAGATCAGGCCGGCCTCGCTGACGGCCAGGTCCGCGATACTGCGGACGCCCAGTTCGTGCACGGCGATCCGGTCCATCCAGTCGCCGGCCGAGGTGGTGGCGACGTAGATGCCCTCCACGCCCCGCTGATTGAACAAGTTCTTGTCGTTCTCGGGCACTGCGGGCAGCGGTGCCAGCTCGGCCTGCCGGGCCTGGCGGTTCCGCCAGCCCCGGAGCATGCCGTAGTACGCCAGCGCCAGCACCAGCAGCGTGCCGAGGATGCCCAGGAAGGCCTTCACCGGGCCGGCTTTCCGTCCAGGACGGTCGGCGTACCGCGCAGGAACGTGGCCACCACCCGGCCCGGCAGGGTCATCCCCTCGAACGGCGTGTTCCGCGACAGCGACACCGACTCCCCCGGTACGACGGTCCGCTCGACCGCCGGGTCGATCAGTACGACGTTCGCCGGTGCACCGGCCTCGAGCGGACGGCCGTGGTCACCGATCTGGCCGATCTCGGCCGGGCGGTAGCTCATCCGGTCGGCCACCTCGGCCCAGGTCAGCAGCTTGGTATCGACCATCGCGTGCTGGACCACACTCAGCGCGGTCTCCAGACCGATCATGCCGGGCGACGCCGCGCTCCACTCGCAGTCCTTGTCCTCGATCGGGTGCGGCGCGTGGTCGGTGGCGACGATGTCGATCGTCCCGTCGGCCAGACCCTCGCGGACCGCCTCGACGTCCTGCTTGGTCCGCAGCGGCGGGTTCACCTTGTAGACCGGGTTGTAGGAGGCGGCCAGGTCCTCGGTCAGCAGCAGGTGGTGCGGGGTGACCTCGGCGGTCACGTCGAGACCGCGTCGCTTCGCCGCCCGGACGATCTCCACCGAGCCCTTGGTGGACAGGTGGCAGATGTGCAGCTTCGAACCGACGTGCGCGTTCAGCAGGATGTCGCGGGCGATGATCGCCTCCTCCGCGACACTCGGCCAGCCGGTCAGGCCGAGGACGCCGGAGAGCGCTCCCTCGTTCATCTGCGCGCCCTGGGTGAGCCGCGGCTCCTGCGCGTGCTGGGCGATCACGCCGCCGAACGCCTTCACGTACTCCAGCGCCCGGCGCATCAGCGCGGCGTCCCAGACACAGTCGCCGTCGTCGGAGAACACCCGCACGCGCGCCGCCGAGTCCGCCATCGCGCCCAGTTCGGCGAGCTGCGACCCCTGCCGGCCTACCGTGACCGCGCCGATCGGGAACACATCGGCGTACCCGCCCTCGCGGCCGAGGCGCCAGACCTGCTCGACGACGCCTGCGGTGTCGGCGACCGGGTCGGTGTTGGCCATCGCGAACACCGCGGTGAACCCGCCCAGCGCGGCGGCGCGGGTGCCGGTGAGGACGGTTTCGGCGTCCTCGCGGCCGGGCTCGCGCAGGTGCGTGTGCAGGTCGACCAGCCCGGGCAGCGCGATCAGGCCCTTGGCGTCGATCGTCTCCACGTCCGCCGGCGTCTCGAGGTTGGTGCCGACAGCAACGATCTCGCCGTTGTCGATCAGCAGGTCCGCCACCTCACCGCCGACGATCCTCGCTCCGGTGATCAGGTACGAGCTCATGCGGTCTGCTCCTCAGTGGTTTCGTTGCTGCCGGACAGCAGTAGGTACAGCACGGCCATGCGGATGGCCACTCCGTTGGTGACCTGCTCGACGATGACCGAGCGGGTCGAGTCCGCGACATCGGCGCTGATCTCCATGCCGCGGTTCATCGGGCCGGGGTGCAGCACGATCGCCTCGTCCGGCAACTGCGCCATCCGGTGCACATCGAGCCCGTAGCGGCGGGTGTACTCGCGAGCGCTCGGGAAGAACGCGTCGTTCATCCGCTCCCGCTGCACTCGCAGCATCATCACCGCGTCGCTCTTCGGCAGCGCCGCATCCAGGTCGTACGACGTGACACACGGCCAGCTCGTCATGTCGACGGGCAGCAGTGTCGGCGGCGCGACCACGGTGACGTCCGCGCCGAGCGTGGACAGCAGCAGCACGTTGGACCGGGCGACGCGGGAGTGCAGTACGTCGCCGACGATCGTGATCCGGCGACCCTCCAGCGAGCCGAGGTGACGGCGCATCGTGAACGCGTCGAGCAGCGCCTGGGTCGGGTGCTCATGGGTGCCGTCGCCCGCGTTGACCACCGAGCCGGTCATCCAGCCCGAGGTGGCGAGCAGGTGCGGCGCGCCGGACGAGCCGTGCCGGCAGACCACGCCGTCGGCACCCATCGCCTGCAGGGTGAGCGCGGTGTCCTTCAGGCTCTCGCCCTTGCTCACACTGGAGCCCTTGGCGGAGAAGTTGATCACGTCGGCGGACAGCCGCTTGGCCGCCGCCTCGAACGAGATCCGGGTCCGGGTGGAGTCCTCGAAGAACAGGTTCACCACGGTCCGGCCGCGCAGCGCGGGCAGCTTCTTGATCGGGCGGTCGGCCAGCGACCGCATCTCCTCGGCGGTGTCCAGGATCAGATTCGCCTCGTCCCGGCTCAGATCCCCCGCACTCAGCAGATGCCTCATCATGCCTTCGCCCCCGTTCCGGTCTTGTCCGCGATCAGGACCGCGTCGGCTCCGTCGTACTCGGTGAGGTGGACGGTGACGCGCTCGACCAGGGAGGTCGGCAGGTTCTTGCCCACGTAGTCGGCGCGGATCGGCAGTTCGCGGTGGCCGCGATCGACCAGGACCGCGAGCTGGACCGCGCGCGGCCGGCCGATGTCGCCGATCGCGTCCAGCGCGGCCCGGATGGTGCGGCCGGAGAACAGCACGTCGTCGACCAGCACCACCACCTTGCCGTCGATGCCGCCGGGCGGGATGTCGGTGTGCTCCAGGCCACGGGGTGGTTTGAGCCGGATGTCATCGCGGTACATGGTCACATCGAGTGACCCTGTCGGTACGCTCTGCCCCTCGACCGCGGCGATCCGGTCGGAGACACGCCGGGCCAGGCCGACGCCTCGGGTGGGGATGCCGAGCAGGACGACCGGGTCGGCACCGCGGTTGCGCTCGAGGATCTCGTGCGCGATCCGGGTCAATGCCCGGGAAATGTCGGAAGCGTCCAGGACCGTACGGCTGCTGCGCTTCGGCGCGGCCGTGACGTCTGGGGACTCTGCGCTGTGGGCAGGGCTCATCGCTACCGTTCCTCCTTTCCCGCCTCTCTGGACGGGTCTTTAAAGGACGTTCGGACCGCTTGACATGGTATCGGATGTGACACGCCGTCTTGACGCTGGCCTCTGGCCCGGAATATTGTTACTCTGTGTAATCGAGGGGGTTTCACCGACCGGCCCGTTCCGGCAGGCCGGACCAGACGAAACTAGTCGGAGGGAAGAACCAGCGTGCCTAGCGAATACGCGAAGACACTGGGTGGCAAGCTACGTGCCATCCGCCAGCAGCAGGGACTGTCGCTGCATGGCGTGGAAGAGAAGTCCAAGGGTCGCTGGAAGGCGGTCGTCGTCGGCTCGTACGAGCGCGGCGATCGGGCCGTCACGGTCCAGAAGCTCGCGGAGCTCGCCGATTTCTACGGCGTGCCGATCCGTGAACTGCTGCCTGGTTCCGCCAGCGCGGCCGCTGCGGCTGCCGCTCCGCCCCGGTTGATCCTCGACCTGGAGGCTCTGCAACACCTCGACGCGAGCGAGGCCGGTCCGCTGACGCGGTACGCGGCCACGATCCAGGCTCAGCGCGGGGACTACAACGGCAAGGTGCTGTCGATCCGTCAGGACGACATGCGCACGCTCGCGGTGATCTACGACGAGTCGCCGACGACTCTGACCGAGCGCTTCATCTCCTGGGGAGTACTGAACCCGGAGGCGAAGGGCGACGTCGAGGAGTCCGAGGTAGCCGGCGCCTGAAGCGAGGCGTGAGAGACGGTCGGGGCTCGTAGCAGCTGGCCCGCGGCCGCCCGCCCGCTCCCTTCCGGGGCCGGGCTTGACCAGAACAAGCAGGAACGCAGTACAGAAGAGGCAGTACTGAAGCTGCGGGACCAGTGGCGGGCACCACCTCACCCGCCGCACCAGGCCGGGGCCGTTCCCCCCGCGCCACACCACGGGGACGACAAGCCGGCCCGGGACCGTACCGAGACGGTCACCGGGCCCGATACCCCGGAGGGCTCGCCCCCCTCGTTCCTCAGACGCCGAGGGTGGGCTTCAACTGCAGCAGTCTGGCCAGCAGGCCGTTCACGAACGCCGGCGACTCGTCCGTCGACAGGTCGCGCGCCATCGCGACCGCTTCGCTCACCGCGACCACATCCGGCACCTGGTCGTCGAACAGCAGCTCGTAGGTCCCGATCCGCAGGATGTTGCGGTCGACCGCGGGCATCCGGTCCAGGGACCAGCCCACCGAGTGCGTCTGCAGCAGATCGTCGATCACGTCGATGTGCTTCGCGACACCCTCGACCAGCGCCACGGTGAACTCGTTCACCGGCGGGTCGTTGTCCGCCACCCGGTCGGCCAGGGTGCCGCCGACCGGCAGTCCCCTGACCTCGGACTCGAACAGCACGTCGAGTGCGCGTTTACGGGCCTTGCTACGGGCAGACATGTTCTGTTGTCAGCTCTCTCGAACGTCAGGAGGTGACGCGGCCGAGGTAGTCCCCGGTGCGGGTGTCGACCTTGACCTTCTCGCCGGTGGTCAGGAACAGCGGGACCTGGATGTCGTAGCCGGTCTCCAGCTTGGCCGGCTTGGTGCCACCGCTGGAGCGGTCGCCCTGCAGACCCGGCTCGGTGTACTCGACCGTGAGCTCGACCGAGGCGGGGAGCTCGACGTACAGCGGCAGGTCCTCGTGCACCGCGACGATCGCGTCCTGGTTCTCCAGCAGGAAGTGGGAGGCGTCGCCGACCACCTCGGGCTGGATCTGCAGCTGGTCGTAGGTGGACTTGTCCATGAAGACGTACGCCGAGCCGTCGTTGTACAGGTAGGTCATGTCGCGCTTGTCGACCGTGGCCACCTCGACCTTGACGTCGGCGTTGAAGGTCTTGTCGACCACCTTGCCGGACAGCACGTTCTTCAGCTTCGTCCGGACCACGGCGCCGCCCTTACCCGGCTTGTGGTGCTGGAACCAGACCACGGACCACAGCTGCCCGTCCAGGTCGAGCACCATGCCGTTCTTGAGGTCGTTCGTCGTTGCCACGCGGGTATGCCCTTCGAAATCGATCAGCGGTAACAGTGGATTGTAGCGGTCACACCCCGCATCCTCCGATTCCGTGGCGGCGGACGGCCCCCGGTGGCCCGTAGGCTGGACCATCGGGACACCGGGACAGGAGGTCAGCCGTGGAGTTCGCGATCTTCGTCGTGATCATGATCATCGTCAGCCTGGTCGCCAAGGCCAAGCAGCAGAGCAAGGGAAGCGGTACGCCGAACGCCCGCGTCCAGGCGGTGATCAACCGGATCCAGACCGAGGTGCAGAAGAACGGCGGCCCGCCGCTCCAGCTCGGGCCGAAGTACGCCCAGTACACGCAGCCCGCCCAGCCCGCACAGGCGCCGCAATACCAGTCGGCCCAGTACCAGCCGTACCAACCGGGTCCGTACGAGCAGTCGCAGTACCAAGCGGCCCGGCATCAGACGCCGCCGCGGCAGGACACGGATGCCCGGGTGCGGGAGCTGATGATGGCGGGCCACGAGGTGAGCGCGGTCCGGCTGCTCTCCGACGAGCAGGACATGGGCCTCCTGGAAGCGCAGGAGTACGCCCGCGCCCTGATCGCTCCAACCGCCAATCCAGCGGGAACCGCGAGCAAACCCGCACAGGACAAGCCGGCGCCGGAGACCCCTGAGCCTGAGGCCGACGAGGACACCCGGTACGTCGGCTCGGCCGCGTTCGCCGAGTCGATCTTCGACCTGGACCGCGACGAGGAGACCTGGGCCAGCGGCTGGGTCGACAAGCCCGAGCCCGACGACCGTTCGGACATCGACGAGCTCTGGGAGACGGTCCGGAACGCGGCGCGCCCCGGGACTACCCCGGCCAGTTGACGGTGACGCTGCTGTGCCGCCGGTCGATGTGGAAACCGGCGGGCGGTTCAGTCCCGGCCGCGTCGACCCGGTAGCGCGGCCCGGGACCGTGCCGAAGCCGGCGGTTCCAGATCCGCACCTGGTCGATCAGCCGGTCGATCAGGTCGTCCGCGTCCGGGCCGTGGCCGTTCACCCCGAGTTCCATGTGCGACTCCGGCCGCCGCTTGGCCGGACACGACGTCAGATACGCCACGCTGTCGCCGGTTGCCACCGCCGCCGCTCCCCAGTGCGGCGACGGCGTGACCACGCCTTCCTCCTGGAGCGATCGCTCCGCGGACAGAACGCAGTACCCGGGCAGTGTGCTGGCCAGCCAGAGCTGGAGGTCCGACAGCTGTTCCTCGCGGTTGACCACGACGCCTGACCAGACCTGTTCGCGCGGCTGGTCCAGGACCCCGTCGAACGGGTGTTCCTCCGGCACCTGGTCCTCGTCGAAGCTCACACTCGCCGCGTCACCCCGGATCGAGATCAGCCGCTCGTAGTTCGCCCCCGCTCCCTGCATGGAGACGAAACCGCACGGCGTCGTCGACCGGCTCTCCAGATGCTCGTCCACGCGGTCGAACGCGATCGACCGCGTCTGCCCCCGCAGTCGCAGCGGTACGACGATCCGGCCGCCGGCGCCGAGCTGATCGCTCCAGGCCGGCGCGATGTCCCACGCCGTCACGGTCACCACGATCCGGTCGTACGGCGCGTCCTCCGGCACGCCGAACTCCCCGTCGGCCTCGACCACACGGACATCGCCGTACCCGGCATCGTCGAGCACGACCCGGGCCCGGTCGGTGACCTCGGGGTCGATGTCGACCGTCGTCACGGCGCCCTTCGGCCCGGCCAGTTCGCGCAGCAGCGCGGCGTTGTAGCCGCCGGAACCGATCTCCAGCACGCGATCGCCGGGACGGACCTCGGCCTGCTCCAGCATCAGCGCGACGATGCTCGGCTGCGACACCGAGCTGATCACCACCCCGGCCGCGTTGCGCTTCATCAGTACGACGTCGTCGGCGTAGGCGATGTCGAGGCTGCTCCGGGGGACGAACAGATGCCGTGGCACGCTGGCGAAGGCCGCCGCCACCCGCTCGTCCCGAATGGTGCCTTCGGCAACCAGATGCCGGGTCAGCGCCGCACGCAGCGCATCGGCCTGGGCCGCGTCGCTGCGCTGATCTGTCATGCATCCAGCGTAGTCGCGCGCCGACCCGAGCGGGCTAGATCAGGCCCTCACGCAAGGCGTAGGCGACGGCGTGCGAGCGGTTCCTCAGTTGCAGGCGGCTGGTGACGTCGTGCAGGACGTTCTTCACCGTCCGCTCGGAGTAGGACAGCTCCCGGGCGATCTCCTGGGTGTCCTTGCCGTCGGCCACCAGGCGCAGTACCTGCGTCTCGCGGTCCGACAGCCCGGTGTGCGACAGCCCGCGCGGTGCGAGCACGTGCCGCTGCATCCGCGACACCTGACCGAGCAACCGGCCGAGCAGATCGGGTGGCAGGCTGCCGTCACCCGCGGCGGCGGACTGCACCAGGTGCACGATGCGGTCGGCCGTCGCCTCGGTCCGCCGCAGTACGCCGGACACCCCCAACTCGACCGCAGTCATCAGCGCGTCGTCGTCGATCACGCTGCCGATCAGCACAGTCCGGCGGCACCCCCGCTGAGTGGCCGACCGGAGCACCTGGACCGCGGCTGCGTCCAGCGAGTCGACGGCGATCAAGGCAACCGCCGGCGGGGCGGTGCGCTGGTCGGTCGACTGGCTCTGCAGCGCGGCCAGGTCGGTCTCGTTGATCATCGCGATCTCCGGCCGCTGCCTGAGCGCGTGCACGAGCCCGAACTGCGACAGCGGGTCCAGCGCTTTCACCCAGACCGGAATACGTTGTTGCGTCGTCATTCTTGTCACTCCCCCAGAGCGTTGATGAACCGAACGGACCGAATCCGAAGTCACACGAAGCCCCCACATCGTCGATTCCGATCGTGACCCCTGGCCTTCAGCCAGCCTTAAGAACTGGTGACGGCCACAACACGACCCGATCCCTAGCGTGAGGCATCCACATTTCACCGGCATCTCAGCCTGATCTCTTGGCCGCATCGCCGCCCCCGGCCGGCCCCACACACTCCCTAGATGCCCGAAAGGGCACTTTGGTTCGAATCAGGCGGTGAGTGAGGTGATCGCGCGGAGCGCGAGGCGGTACGAATCGGCGCCGAATCCGGCGATCGTGCCGGTGGCGACGCCGGCGACGACGCTGGTGTGGCGGAACTCCTCGCGGGTGGCGGGGTTGGTCAGGTGGATCTCGATCAGGGGGGCCGTGCGCTGGGAGCAGGCGTCGCGCAGCGCGTAGGAGTAGTGGGTGAAGGCTGCCGGGTTCAGCACCACCGGGATCTTGCCGTCGGCGGCCTCGTGCAGCCAGTGGACCAGCTCGGCCTCGTCGTCGGTCTGCCGCACCTCGACGTCCAGCCCGAGCTCGGCGCCGGTCTTCTCGCAGTCGGCCACCAGGTCGGCGAACGTCGTCGCGCCGTACACATCGGGCTCGCGCGACCCGAGCCGCCCGAGGTTCGGCCCGTTCAGTACCAGCACCCGCCGCCCACTCACATCAGTCACGGCACCACCCTAGTGGTCAGCCTCCCGAAGGCCGCGTCGGCTTCCGCGACTGCCGCCGGGTAGCGATCCGCCGCAGAGCTGCCGGCGTCGATGGCCGACCAGTTGCGCCGGGCCAGCACGCGCTGGACCGCCACGACCTGGGCAGCCGTCAGTTCAGCCGTCGCGTCTCCCCCGAGCGCCTCCGCCAGGGCCTGCTCGTCCTCATCCATGTACTCGTGCATCCGCGTCGACAGCGCCGGCGTCGTGAACACGAGCCGGTGATACGCGAGCACCTGAGGTACGTCGTTCAGCCCGGTGACCGGATCGCGGGAGCTCCAGCCCGGCCAGGAAGTGCCGCTGCAACGCCTCGATCGCGGTCGAGCCGGCCACCATTATCGAGGCCGAGCCGCGCGGCCTGAACCGGCTCTACGTCATCCTGACCAGGGCGGTGTCGAGATTGGACGTGCTGCACTGCCGCGACCTTCCGTCGCAGTTGGAGGGAACCCAGGCCTGACAGCCGGACTCTCCCGGGTATGAGCACACCGACCCTGGGGGTGACGATGGGCAGCAGTCCGGGGCAGACGGCCACGCTGGACCGGGACCTGTGGGAACGCCTGCGCGACGCCGACGAACCGGCGCTCGCCGAGCTGTTCCACCGGCACAGCGACGCGGTCTACAACTTCGCGTTCCGCCGTACGGCGTCCTGGTCCGCGGCCGAGGATGTCGTCCAGGCAACCTTCACCGCGGTCTGGCGGCGAGCCCGCGCGGGCCGCATCGACCCCCTGACCCTCGACTCGGCGCGTCCGCTGCTCCTGGTGATGGCCGGGCACGAATGCAGCAACGTACTGCGCTCGTCGCGACGGCAGACCGCGCTGCGCGGCCGGATCGAGCTGCTCGAGCACGACAGTACGCCGGACCACTCGGCCGTGACGGCCGCCAAGGTCGACGACGAACGCGCGATGAGCGACATCCGCCGCCTGCTCGACAAGCTGCCCGCGAAACAACGCGAGGTGGTCGAGCTGGTCATCTGGTCGGAGTGCTCGATGGCCGAGGCGGCCCGCGTCCTCGGCGTACCGGAAGGAACCGTGAAGTCCCGGCTGGCCCGAGCGCGTGGCAGCCTCGCCGGCCTCCTCGACCTGAGCAGCAAGGAAGGCTGACATGATCACCAAGCTCCCGGCCGACCGGCCGCTCCCGCACCGCCAGGAAATCCTCGAACGCATCCTCGCCGACAACCGAGCCCCGGCCCGGCACCGCCCCGGCTGGCTCGTCCCCGTCAGCGCCGCCGCCTCCATCGCGCTCGTCGCCGGCGGCGTACTGATCGCGACGAACGGCAACGACAAGGCCCAGCCCGAACCGGCTGCCAGCACCCCACCGAGCACGCCCAGCACCACACCGTCGGCCCGCCGCTCGATCTCCATTCAGCCCGACGTCCACATCAACCTCGGCCCGCTCACCGCCACGGAGCGAACCACCGCCGCGAAGAACTGCGTGGACGAGATGGAGAATCACAACACCGCGACCGAGATCGGGCACGGCCTGAAGGTGATGAGCTGGGGCGGCGGCAAGCCGAGCACAACAGTCGCGTTCACCGCGGATCCGGAGGGGCTGCGCTTCGGCTGTGAGGGCACCGGCAAGCAGATGACCCAGGCCCTGGTGGGAGGCGACCCGGCGGTCGCGGCCAGAAACAAGAACGTGATCACCCACCCGGACGCGACCCACCCGGCCGCACCCGCCGAAGGCCAGGCGTGGTTCTGCTTCGTCGACCTCGACACCAAGCCGGATGTGCTGGCCGGAGAGGGCTGGTACAGCGTCGACGAACGGGTTGCGAGCATGCGGCAGCGCTGGATCGTCCGCGGCAGGCCCGGTCCGTGGTACGTCGCCGAGCCCGCCGACGGACTGGTCTTCCTCCGCTCCTGGGACAAGTCGGCGGCGTTGAAGCTCGGCGAAGAGGTCCGGGTCGAGACCCAGGTCCTCGACCACAGCGGCGGGTTGCTCGACGCTCCCGGCTCCGTCAAGGGCGGCGGCGGCCTGACGCCGAGCCCCGGCACCACTCGCGTCGACCGCGGCAAGGTCGTCCGCCTCAGCGCCTCAGGACCAGCTGAAATCGACTTCCGCTAGGGCGTGGAGCTCCAGGGGGCGCCCGGCCCGCCCATGCGGCTGGCATACGGCGTGCCTTGGAGCAGCTCACCGCGATAGACCGGCTTGTCGGTGAAGGACGAGGCGTAGATGGCGGCCGCGAGCTCGAGCGTGTTGCGGGCCTCGGTCAGGGAGACGGGCGTCGGGGCACCGGAGGTCAGTGCATCCAGGACGGCGGCGTACTGGGCGGCGTGGCCGCTCGGTACGTCGACGGCATCCGCGGACCAGGCGGTGGCGACCGCGTCCTGGCCGGGCGCCGGGGTCACGGTCCAGTTCTCGTCCTTGTAGCCGTAGAGGTGTTCGAGCTCGACCGTCGCGTTCTCGTAGTCGAAGCGCAGTTGCGAGGTCTGCCGCGCCGACACCAACGAATTGACGACCGACGCGACAGCGCCGTTCTCGAAGGTCACCAATGCCATCGAGACGTCCTCGGTCTGCGTCGGCCGCGCCTGCCGGGCCGCCAGCGCCGTCACCTTCTGCCAGGGCCCGAGGATCGACAGCAGCAGATCGAACTGGTGGATCCCGTGCCCCATCGTCGGGCCGCCGCCCTCGACCTCGAACGTCCCGCGCCACGGTACGGCGAAGTACGCATCGTCCCGGTACCACACGGTGTTGCACAAGGCAACCAATGGCCGACCGAGGACACCCTCGTCCGCCAGCCGCCGCAACCGCACCGCGCCGGACCCGAACCGGTGCTGGAAGACGCAAGCGACCTGCGCGGACGACCTGGCCTCCGCGTCGATCAGTTCGTCGAGCTCGTCCAGCGACAGCGTCGGGGGCTTCTCCATGAACACGTCGACGCCCGCCGCCAGGCACTCCACGGCCAACGGGACGTGGGAGTTGGGCGGCGTACACAGATGGATGAGGTCGACTCCCCCGGCGGCGAGCAGCTCGGTCAGGCTCGGATACGCCGCGGGGATGTTCCAGGTGGACGCGAACTCCTTGGCTCGACCGAGATCGACGTCGACGGCCGCGACCAGCTCAGCGCGGTCTGGCTGGGAGGTGACGGCCCGAGCGTGGGAGCGGGCGATGCCGCCGGTCCCGACGATTGCGATCCGGTGCTTGCGGTCAGACATAGAGTGCCCTTCAGGAAGCTGGAAAGCCTTTTCCCAGAATCCTCGGCTGGAATGCACCGATGTACAACCCGAGCCCGCGAGTTGACCGTTTCCGGCCGCTCTCCGTGCTCGGCTGACTTCGGGTGCTCAGCTGACTTCGGCGTACGCGGCGATCAGCAGGCTGGGGTCGGGGGCCTCGAAGATCGCCGGCCGGGCGAGCGCGTCCAGGACGACGAAGCGGAGCCGGTCGGCCCGGGTCTTCTTGTCGAGCTTCATCGCGTCCTGCAGGTGTGGCCAGGCGTCGGCGCGGTACGTCACCGGCAACCCGAGCGACTCGAGTACGGCGCGGTGCCGGTCGGCCGTGGCGTCGTCGAGGCGACCGGCGGCTCGGGCCAGTTCGGCGACGAACACCATGCCGATGCTGATCGCGGCGCCGTGCCGCCACTTGTACCGCTCGACGCGCTCGATCGCGTGGCCGAGCGTGTGCCCGTAGTTCAGCGCCTCCCGGCCGATCGCTCCCCCGGCCGTCGTGGTCCGCTCGCGCAGATCCGCACCGACTGTGTCGGCCTTCACCTGGATCGACCGCGCAATGAGTTCCTCAGTCGCGTCGTACGACGGGCTCGAGGCGGCGGCCGGGTCCTTCTCCACCAGGTCGAGGATCACCGGGTCCGCGATGAACCCGCACTTCACCACCTCGGCGAGACCACTGATGTAGTCGTTGCGCGGCAGGGTCTCCAGCGCGGCCAGGTCGCACAGCACGCCGGCCGGCTCCCAGAACGCACCGACCAGATTCTTGCCCTCGGCGGTGTTGATGCCGGTCTTGCCGCCCACGGCCGCGTCCACCATGCCGAGCAGGGTGGTGGGGATGTGCACGACCTTCACCCCACGCAGCCAGGTCGCCGCGACGAAGCCGGCCAGGTCGGTCGTCGTACCGCCCCCGATGCTGACGATCGCGTCGGAGCGGGTGAATCCGGCTTGCCCGAGCACCGACCAGCAGTAGGCCAGCACCTCCGCGGTCTTGGCGTCCTCGGCGTCCGGGATCTCGATCGCGTGCGCGGTGTACCCGGACCCGGTCAGGTCGTCGCGGATCGCGTCACCGCTGGTCCGCAGCGCGCGCGGGTGGACCACGGCCACCCGCTGCACACCCTCGCCCAGCAGTCCCGGCAGTTCACCGAGCAGATTGTTGCCGATGACAACGTCGTACGGCGCTGCGGCTTCCACCCGGATCCTGGTCATCCGAGCTGCTCCTGGATCTCGTCGGCGATCTGCTCCGGGGTCTTGTCGTCGGTCAGCACGGTCAGCTTGGCCACCTCGCCGTACAGCGGGCGGCGCGCCTCCATCAGGTTGCGCAACTGGGTGCGGACGTTGCCGAGCAGCAGCGGACGGGCGACGCCGAGGCCGACCCGCTTGGCGGCCTCGCCGACGCTGACGTCGAGGAAGACGACGTTGTGGCCGGCCAGGTCGGCGCGAGTGTCGGCGTCGAGGATCGCGCCGCCGCCGAGCGACAGCACCTCGCCGTCGTCCTGCAGCGCGGCGACGATGGCGGCCCGCTCGAGCGCACGGAAGTGCGGCTCGCCCTCGTCGACGAAGATGTCCGAGATCGGCTTGCCCGCGCCGGCCTCGACATCGGTGTCGGTGTCGCGGTGGGTGGCCTTCAGCCGCTCGGCGAGCAGCGCGGCGACGGTCGATTTGCCCGAACCAGGCGGGCCGACGAGAACGACAACCGGACTCACTGCTCTGCCCACTCCCGCGGCGTGATGGTCGACGGCAGGCTCGCCAGGTACGACTTGTGGTTGCGCGAGGACTCGGCGACCGAATCGCCGCCGAACTTCTCCAGCGCGACCTCGGCCAGGACCAGCGCCACCATCGCCTCCGCCACGATGCCCGCGGCCGGTACGGCGCAGACGTCGGAGCGTTGGTGATGTGCGGCCGCGGCCTCACCGGTGCTGGTGTCGATCGTGCGCAATGCCCGGGGCACGGTAGCGATCGGCTTCATCGCGGCCCGCACCCGCAGCGTCTCGCCGGTGCTCATGCCGCCCTCGGTGCCGCCCGAGCGGCCACTGGTCCGACGGACCATGCCGTCCTCGGCGACGATCTCGTCGTGCGCCTGCGAACCCGGCGTCCGGGCGAGCTCGAAGCCGTCGCCGAGCTCGACGCCCTTGATCGCCTGGATACCCATCAGCGCACCGGCCAGCTTGGAGTCCAGCCGGCGGTCCCAGTGCACGTAGCTGCCGAGACCCGGCGGAAGACCGTCCACGACCACCTCGACCACGCCGCCGAGTGTGTCGCCGGCCTTCTGCGCGGCGTCGATCTCGGCCACCATCGCCTTGCTCGCATCCGCGTCCAGGCAGCGCACCGGGTCCGCGTCCAGCTTCGCGACGTCGTCGTACGCCGGGATCACGCCGTACGGCGCCTTGACGGTGCCGAGCTCGACCACGTGGCTGACGATCGTCACGCCGTACGCCTGGCCGAGGAACCGGGCCGCGACCTCGCCGAGCGCGACCCGGGCGGCGGTCTCGCGGGCGCTGGCCCGCTCCAGCACCGGGCGCGCCTCGTCGAAGCCGTATTTCTGCATGCCGGCCAGGTCCGCGTGGCCGGGGCGCGGGCGGGTCAGCGGCGCGTTCCGGGCCAGGTCCGCCAGCGTCTCCGGGTCGACCGGGTCCGGGCTCATCACCTGCTCCCACTTCGGCCACTCGGTGTTGCCGACCTGGATCGCGACCGGGCTGCCCAGGCTCAGACCGTGCCGGAACCCGCCGACGAACGTCACCTCGTCCCGCTCGAACTTCATCCGCGCGCCACGGCCGTAGCCCAGCCGACGACGAGCCAAGGCGTCGGCCACGTCATCAGTCGTGACCTGAACACCAGCGGGAAGACCTTCGAGTACGGCGACGAGCGCTTGTCCGTGCGACTCGCCGGCGGTGAGCCAGCGCAGCATGCGGCAATCCTCCCACGCCCATCCCACTCCCCAGACGCCGGTCTCATCCGCTCAGTCGCCGAAGGGATCGAGCACCCGCACACCCGTTCGCTCGACGTCGCGGACGTTGCGCGTGACCAGGGTCCAGTCGTGCACGAGCGCCGTGGCGGCGAGGAGCCCGTCGACCACCGGCAACGGCGAGCCGGCATTCAGCCGCCCCCAGGTCTCGGCGACCTCCAGCGACACCGGGACGATCCGGTCGCCGTACCCGTTCACCAAGCGCTGCCGCCAGTCCTCGATCGCGGCCGCCTGCTGCGGATCCCGCGCCGCCAGCCGCTCGATACCCTGCTTGATCTCACCGACGACCAGGACACTCAGGAACAGCTGACTCGAGCGCACCGACCCGAACCAGGTCGAGGCTGCGGTGTGCGGCGCCGACCGCCGGAACTCCGACACCACGTTCGTGTCCAGCAGGTAGCTCACTCGAGGTCGACCTCGCGCGCCGGTGCCGTCGACCGCTCGATCTCGAGAACACTCAGATCGGGCGCCGAGGCCAGAAAGTCCTTGAAGTCCACGAGTTCCTCCCCACGCATCCGGCGGTAGTCGAGGATGTCCAGCACCACCGCGACCTGCTCGCCGTGCTTGGTCACGAACTGCGGACCGTCCGCCTGGACCGCCCGGATCAACTCACTGAAGTGCTGCTTGGCCTCCTGCAGCTGCCACTGTCCCGCGATCGACATCGTCGCCATCACCTCGGAAACAGTCTAGACAGACTGGACAGAATTGCTCAACTCAGGGGCAGGAGTGGGTTTCTTGGGTCAGGCCGTCGCGGACAGAGAGGACGACGTCGAAGGTTTTGACTATGGGTGAGGTGTTGCAAGAGGTGGAGGTGGTGGCTGCTTGACCACCGGCGACCGCGGCGCCGGCCAGGGCGGTGGTGGCGAGCGCCACCACGGCCAGGCGCCCGGCGGTACGACGGAATGCGGGGGTCATGATCTGCTCCTCGGCGATCGTTGTGTCCTACCAACGACCGTAGAAGTTGGACGACCGCGGCGAACTGGCCTTGGAACCCGTCTTGGGGGTAGCGCTGACACCACCCTCGATAGGGTTTGGCATGACTCGGGCGGCAGAGGAGACGTGGCGGGCGCGCGTCCGCGGATGCTTGCTGGGCGGTGCGATCGGGGACGCGCTCGGTGGTCCGGTCGAGTTCCAGGGCAGCGCGACGATCCTGGCCAAGCACCCGAAGGGCGTCCGTTCCTTCGTTGCCGGAGGCGACGCCGGCTGGCCGCCGGGGACGATCACCGACGACACCCAGATGACCCTGTTCACGGTCGAGGGACTGATCCGGGCCAGCGTGCGCACCGACCGCGGCCTCGGCTTCACGGTCGCCGTGCTGCACCATGCGTACGACCGCTGGCTAGACACCCAGACCCTGCGCGGACCGAGCGGTGAGCGCGACGGCTGGCTGCAGGCCGAGCAATGGCTCTACGTACGACGTGCGCCCGGTAGAACGTGCCTCAACGCGCTGATGTCGGCCCGCAACGGCCAGCCGAAGATCCGGCAGTTCGGCGACCAGGCCGTCAACGACTCCAAAGGCTGCGGCGGCGTGATGCGAGTCGCGCCGTTCGGTCTGATGCCCGCGATCTACGGCACCGAATGGGTCTTCGATTCCGCCGCGACCGCCGCCGGCTACACCCACGGCCATCCGACCGGCAAGCTCGCATCGGGTGCTCTTGCCGCGATCATCCGCGAGGTGTGCAACGGAGCCGACCTCGATGCGGCGCTCGACACCACGATGGCGATGCTCGCCCAGCACGAAGGCCACGAAGAGACCAGTACGGCGCTCGCCGCGGCACGACGTATCGCGGCTGCCGGAAGGCACGGACCGGCGACGATCGAGCAGGAGCTGGGCGGCGGATGGGTCGCCGAGGAGGCACTGGCCATCGCTGTCTACGCGGCACTTGCCTACCCGGCGCCCGAACAGTTCCTCGACGCCCTCGCACTCGCGGTGACCCACACCGGCGACAGCGACTCCACAGGCGCGATCTGCGGCAACATCCTGGGTGCCCTCCACGGTGAGACGGCCCTGCCCGCAGAGCTCGTCTTCACCGTCGAGGGCCGTTCGGTCATGCTGCAGCTGGCCGACGACTTCGCCCTGGAGTTCATCAGCAACCGCCGCCTGCACGGCGACTACGGACCTGACACCTCCTGGAGGCTGCGCTACCCAGGCTGGTGAATCAAGGTGCTTGCACCGACCGGGGTGGTGGGGTGGGGGTCGGCAGTTGAATGGCCAGCTTGTGGTGGAACACGTTGCGCGGGTCCCACTTCGCCTTGAGCTGCTGCAGCCGCGGGTAGTTCCCGAGGTAGTACAGGTCGTGCCAGGGCACACCGGACTTGTTGTACGCCGGATCGGCCAGATCCGTGTCCGGGTAGTTGATGTACGACCCGGCGTTGGTGTCGTTCGGCACCGGCACACCACCGGTGTCGCGGTAGACATCGGCGTACAGCTTCCGCAGCCAGGTCAGGTGCTTGGAGTCCTCGGCCGGGTCGGTCCATGCAGCGGCCATCACCATCTTGCACATCACGTCGCGCTGAGCCGTGGCGGTCGCGTCGGACGGCACGGTGTTCACCTTGCCTCCGTACGGGACGACCAGCACCGACGAGTCGGGCCCGTTGTACGACGGACCCCTCAGGCCCTTGTACAGCGTGACGAGCGCGCTGCCACCGCATCAGCCATCTGGTGGACCCGGCGACTCAGCTATCCGACGTACAACCGCTCCAGCGGACCGCCGAGCAGTACGCCGCCCAGAGCGCCGATGAGCATGAACGGGCCGAACGGAACCATCTGCTTGCGCTTCATCCCCCGTGCCACGATCAACACGATCCCGACCAGCGCACCGATGAAGAACCCCCCGTACAACCCACTGACGAACTCTCCCCAGCCGAGCCAGCCGAGCGCCAGTCCGAGCAGCCCGGACAACCGGACGTCGCCGAATCCGACCCCGCTCGGGAAGACGAACCACAGCACGTAGAACACCACGAACCCGATCACGCCCGCGATCACGGCCCGGCGCAACGCACTCCAGTCCCCCGACCCCGCCGAGGCGCCGATCAGCGCGACGCCGACCAGGGCGTACGTCGGCCAGATGATCGCCGACGGCAGGAACCGCGTCCTCGCGTCGATGTAGCCGAGGACCGCGCCGGAGATCGCCATCAACAGCCAGGCCGGCAACACCGCGGACGTACCGAGCATCCACCCGAGCAGCCCACCGGACACGGCCGCCAACGCACCACACCAGTACGCCGCCCGCGGTCCGGCCAGGTCGGCGTACGGGATTTTGGTATCGCCTTCCTCAAGCAGCGGCTCAGGGATCCGCCGCAGCAACCAGGGACCGAGCACGAACGCGGCAGGTCCGCAGAGGACCACACCGGCCCCTGCGGCGAGCAACGCGTTGTCAGCCGGCACGATCCAGGAGCCTAGACGATATCGGTCGGTCGCCCCGGACGGCCTGTGGATGACCGCCGGACCAGCATCCGCGCGATCACCGCGGCAGCGATGCCGATCAGCAGTACGCCGCCGAACAGGACGCCGATCGTGCTCAGCAAACCGTCGTTGCGGGTCACGTACTCGATCCGCTGGAACTCGTCATCGGCCGCCGCCCGGTCGAAGGTGAAGTCGCTGGTGATCTTGCTCGGGTCGCGGTACGTGACCGTGTACGCCGTCAGGAAGTCGGCCGGCGCCGTCATAGCATCGTCCTGGACCCGACCGGCGTACAGCAGCTCCGGCTGCACGTCCGCGTCCGGCAGGGTCGTCGCGTCCACGCGATGCGCCGACGCGACGTACACCGTGACCGTCTGCGCGGTCGACGCGCCCTTGCTCAGCCGCATCGGGTAGACGATGCGGTCCGACGCGAACGTCAGCCGCAGCGGCGGCGTCGCACCACTCATCGTCTCGCCGTCGGTCCGCGGTGCCAGCTTCACGGCAACGATCTCCCAGTTCTCACTGAGGTACGGCGTCAGGTTCGCCGCCAGCCCAGCCGGTACGACGTACCCGTTCGTGCGCAGCCAGTCGGTCACCGCGGAACCGGTCGATCCGCCGAGCCGCGCGACCTGGAACGGGCCGAGCACCATCTGCTCGCGCACGTTCACCCCGGAGGCCGGTGCCGCGGCACCGGCCGTGTCGCCGCCCGCCATGATTCCGAGGTTGCGGAACGGCCAGTAGGTCTTGCGGACCACCACCTTCGGCCGGGTCATGTGGTCCAGGCGGCCGAACAGCGCGGTGTCGCCGAGTTCGACCTTCGCCGCGGCCGGCACCGGCATGATCCAGGCCGCCTTCTTCGACGACCCGTTGATCGCCATCGACAACGTGATCTGCTCGGTGCCGGCGTCGTACCGGACCAAGGCGTTCTCGCCGTACGCACGGGCGAGCGACTGGGCGTCGGGCAGGTAACCGCCGCAGGCGCACGCCCAGGCGGGGGTCACGCCGGCCGCGAAGAATCCGGCCGCCAGCATTCCTGCGAGAACTCGCCACAATCTCATGGCGGGAGAGTAGCTAGCCGAGGGTGTAAGCAGTGTGGAAGAAGTTCGCCGGGTCGTATTTCTGCTTGACCGTCTGCAGCCGCGCCAGGCTCGCACCGTAGTACGTGCTCACGGAGCGGCCGGTCTCGACGTAGTTCACATAACCGCCGGCCGAGCACTTCTGGACCGCGCGATGCCCATTGCTGACGAAGGTCTGCGCGACCCGCAACTGGGCCGTACTCGGATGCGCTGCCGTCCCGGAGTACCACTGGATCACGCCGAGCGCGGACCGCCACGGCCAGGACGCGCCGCCGGCCGGCTGCTTGGCCGCCTGCCCACCGAGCGGGTCGATGATCGCCGACGCCGGCGTCTTGGCCCGCGCGGCTGCCTTCACCGCACCGAGCAACGCGGTGATCGTCGCCGCATCCATCGGCCCTTTGAGTACGTCGGATCCGGCGAGGAACCCCGATCGTGGGCTCGTAGTCCCGCCACCGAGGTACCTGACCGCCTCCAGGTGCGTCTTCACGGTGATCGACCGGACCGTTGCCTTCGACCCGACGAACGACTCGAGCTGCGCCGCGGCGGCCGACGCGTTGCCGGTGGTGGAGATCCCGAGCACGTGGATCGAGAGCGTTCCGTTGCTTCGGGCATCGATGTGCAGGTTGCCCCACGAGGTGACCGGCGCGGTCTGGGCGAACCTCTGCCAGCCGCGGACCACAGCCGCCGCCACCGACTCCGGCCAGGTCAGCCGGAAGAACCCGATCTTGGCGGCCGGGATCGTGGCCATCCGGAACGACGTGACCACCCCGAGATTCCCACCGCCGCTCCCCCGCAGCGCCCAGAACAGGTCCGGATCGACGGTCGCGCTGACGTTGTGCGCCTTGCCGTCGGCCGTGATCACATCCATCGAGACGATCCGGTCACAAGTCAGCCCGAAGGTCCGTGTGTGGATCCCCATCCCGCCACCCAGGGCCAGCCCCGCGACGCCTACGGTCGGACACGTCCCGGTCGGCAGCGAGCGTCCGTACTTGTCCAGGAACGCGTGCACGTCGTACAGCCGTGCCCCTGCGCCGACGGTGAGGACGCCATTCGCGTAGCTCATCCCGCGCATCGCGCCGAGGTCGAGCATCAGGCCTTTGCTGATGGTGGACGCACCGACGTACGAGTGGCCGCCGCCCTTCGGGACCAGGGCGAGCTTGTTGTCGCGGGCGAACAGGATCGATTTCTGCACGTCCGTGGCGTTCGCGGCCTTGACCACACCGGCCGGCTGGACGGAGTCCCAGCGGGGGTTGAAGAGCTGGTGCGAGGCGGCGTACCCGGACGACGTGGGAAGGTACACGCCGCCCGTCAGTGAATGGGCGAGGCTGTTCCAGTTCGGGGCGGCCGCGGTCAGGCCGTTCGAGGCGCCGGCACTGGCGTCCTTGGTGTCGGTGCAGCTTGTCAGCGCGGCGGCGGCGAGAACACCGCCTGCCTTCAGTACCGTCCGGCGGTCAAGCTGGCTCACGATCGTCGAGCTCCTCACGGGCGGCGGACCTCATGGCCGCCAGTGGTGCGGGCGACCTACCGGTCATCATCTCCACCTGGAGGATCGCCTGATGCACGAGGAGATCAAGGCCGTTCAACAGCTCTGTACCGATCCGGTGCGCCGCGATCGCGAGCTGCGTCGGCCACGGGTGGTACGCCACGTCGAACACCACCGGCGCGACTCCCGCGAAGTGGTGGGCCCACGGATCGACGGCGCCTCCGGGCAGCGTCGAGACGCACAGGTCGAACCCGCCGATCTGCTCGACCTGGGAGAAGTCCGCGACCGAGGTCTTCAGCCCGAGTTCGGCCGCCAGGTCCAGCAGCCGCTCGGCCTTCGAGAGGTCGCGTACGACGACTGTCACCTCGCTGACCTTCAGTCCGCGCAACGCGGCCAGCGTGGACGCGGCGGTCGCGCCACCGCCGAGCACGACGGCCGAATCCGCGGCGGTGATCCCGCGCTCGGCGAACGCGTTCACCAGCCCGGGGACGTCGGTGTTGTGCGCCGAGCGGGATCCGTCCGGCTCGAACAGCATCGTGTTCGCCGCGCCGATCAGCTCGGCGACAGGGTCGACGGTGTCGACGAGGTCCAGCGCGACGCGCTTCAGCGGCATCGTCAACGACAGCCCACGGACGTCGTCCCCGAGTGACGCGACGAATCCGCGCAACTCGTCTTCCCCGACCTCGAAGGCGTCGTACCCCCAGTCCAGGCCGAGCCCGGCGTACGCGGCCCGGTGCATCGCCGGCGACAGCGAGTGCGCGATCGGCGAACCGAGCACGGCACAACGGGTCATCAGCACCGGCCCTTGTGCGCCGCGCACCAGGTCTGCAGCTTCTGCACGTTCTGCAGGTGCTCGTCCGCCGAGCTCGCGAACGCCGTCTCGCCGGTGTCCAGGTTGACCAGCGTGAAGTACATCCACGAACCCGCGGCCGGGTTGATCGCGGCCCGCAGCGTGTCCTTGGTCGGCGAGTTGATCGGCGTCGGCGGCAGCCCCTTCACCTTGTAGGTGTTGTACGGCGAGTCGATGTCGCGCTGCTCGGACGACGTGAACACCCCGCCGTCCCTGCCGACCACGTAGTGGATGGTCGAGTCCATCTGCAGCATCTTCCCGGCCTGCAGCCGGTTGTAGATCACGCGCGCGACCTTGGCGTAGTCCTGCGGCCGGTTGGTCTCGGCACCGATGATGCTGGCCACGATGACCGCCTGGTACGGATCCAGCTTCTTGCGCTGCGCGGTCTTCACCAGGTCCAGCGCGGCCGCGTTCTTCGCGTACTGCGCCGTCATCAGCTTGAGGATCGTGTACGCCGTCGCACCCTTCGGGATGTCGTACGTGCCCGGGTACAGGAAGCCCTCGGGGTTGTTCTTCGCGTACGCCGGCAGGCCGAGCGCGGCGGGCTTGGCCATCGCTGCCGCGGCGGCGCCGGCCGGCAGCTTGAGCTTCGACTTCTGCAGGGTGTCGCTGACCTCGGCCTTGGTCTGGCCGGAGCGGAAGCTGATCCGGGTGATCAGGATCGACTTGGCCGGGTTCAGCATCAGTTCGAGCGCGGCCTTGGCCGACATCTCCTTGCGCAGGGTGTATGTCCCGGCCTGCACCTGACGCGACCGCGGATCGTCGCGGGCGGCCCGCTCGAAGGCGCGGGCACTCTTCACCACGCCCTTCTTCTCCAGCGTGTCCGCGATCGACTGCGAGCTCTGGCCCTGGGTGATCTCGACGACCACGGAGCCGGTGCCATCGCCGCTGTAGTCCGGCGCGGCGAACATCTGCTCGAGCGCGTCCTTGCCCTTGCCGAAGCCGATCACGGCGCCGGCCACCAGCGCGCCGACGACCAGCAGCGAGACCAGTCCGGCGAAGCAGCCGAACCCGCGCCGCGCGCGGGCCTTACGGCGGTTCGCCCGGCGCTCGACCCGGCCCTCCGATCGCAGCCCGAGGCCGGCGCCCAGGTCTTCGCTCTCGCTCAGATCTTCGTCCAGCGATGGTCTGTTCACAGGGGCCTCCCGGGCGGGTTGCCGGACTCGCGCTCGAGGTCGAGCGCGTGTTGCAGAATCACGACCGCCGCGGCCTGGTCGACCACCGCGCGTCGCTTGGAACCCTTCTTTCCCCGCTCGCGCAGCATCCGCTCGGCGGTGACGGTGGTGAATCGCTCGTCCACCAGCCGCACCTCCGGCCCCGAGTTCCCCTCCCGCACCTTGTCTCGCACCTGTTCCGCCGTCTCCCGGATCTTCACCGCCGCCGGCCCCTCGCCCCCGGACAGGGAGCGGGGCAGACCGACCACGATCTCGAACGCCTCCAGTTCGGCGGCGAGTGCAGCGATCCTATCGAGATCCCCGGGGCCACGGCGGACCGTCTCCACCGGAGTGGCGAGAATTCCGTGCGGATCACTGCTGGCCACGCCGATCCTGGCGTCCCCGATATCCAGCGCGAGCCGCACGCCCCGGCGCATCAGCGTGCCCCCGGGTGTGCCGATCGGACCATCAGGGTCAACCCGTGACCAACTGGCCGACGGTGTGTTCCACCGCGCTCAGCGCGTCGTCGGCACCCGCCGGATCGGTGCCGCCACCCTGTGCGACGTCGTCCTTGCCGCCGCCGCGACCACCCAGCTTCTCGGCCGCGACCCGGACCAGGTCGCCCGCCTTCAGCCGCCACTCGCGGGCCGTGTCGTTGAGGGCGATCACCACGCCGGGCTTACCGTCGTTCACGCTGAGTACGGCGATGACCGCGGGCTTGTCGGCCGGCATCCGGCCGCGCACGTCCAGCGCCAGCTTGCGCAGGTCGCCACCGTTCACACCGTCCGGAGCGCGATGGCCGACGTACTGGACTCCGAAGACGTCCTTGGGGTTCGCCGCGAGCTCGGCGCCGGCGGCCAGGACCTGGCCGGCCCGGACCCGCTCGAGCTCCTTCTCCGCGGCCCGCAGCCGCTCGGACAGGTCCGCCACCTTCGCGGGCAGCTCCTCCGGGCGGGTCTTCAGGTTCTCGCTGAGCAGCCGGATCAGCGCGCGCTCGCGGCCGAGGTAGTGCAGCGCCTCCATGCCGACGAACGCCTCCAGCCGGCGCACACCGGCACCGACCGACGCCTCGCTGGTGATGGTCAGCGCACCGACCTGCGACGAGTGCTTGACGTGCGTTCCACCGCAGAGCTCACGCGACCAGGGGCCGCCGATCTCGACGACGCGGACCGATTCGTCGTACGTCTCGCCGAACAGCGCCAGCGCGCCCCAATCCCTTGCCTCGGGCAGCGACATGTACTGCGCAGAGACCGGGAGGTCCTGGCGGACGGCGAGGTTCGCGACCTCTTCGATCTCGGACCGGGTGGACTGGTCCAGCGCCGACGACCAGGCGAAGTCGAGCCGCAGGTAGCCGGGCTTGTTGTAGGAACCGCTCTGCAGCGCGTTCGGGCCGAGCACCTGCCGCAGCGCCGCGTGCACGACGTGCGTGCCGGAGTGTGCCTGGCAGGCGGAGACGCGCCACTCGTGGTCGACCTCGGCGTGCACCTCCTGGCCGGGCCGCAGTACTCCCTCGACGACCTCGACCTTGTGCACGATCAGACCCTTGACCGGCCGCTGGACGTCGAGCACCTTCAGCTTCACGCCGTCGGCCACGATCAGGCCCTCGTCGGCGATCTGGCCACCGGACTCGGCATAGAACGGCGTCTTCTCCAGCACGACCTCGACGGTCTCGCCCTGCTCGGCGGCGTCGGAGACGACGCCCTCACGTAGCAGGCCGCGGACCTGGGAGTCGCTGGACAGCTCCTGGTA
This sequence comes from Kribbella sp. NPDC050281, assembly GCF_040655855.1. Lineage (NCBI taxonomy): Bacteria > Bacillati > Actinomycetota > Actinomycetes > Propionibacteriales > Kribbellaceae > Kribbella > Kribbella sp. NPDC050281. The sequence goes on from NZ_JBFAKS010000009.1 coordinate 150,063, forward strand.
CCCGGTGAACTCGGTGACGCCCTTCTCGCGCAGCTCCCGGTAGCCCGAGGTGTCCGCGTGACCGGCCTTCTTCGCGCGCGCGTCCGCCTTGGCCCGCTCGCGCTGCTCCTTCATCAGGGACTTGAAGCCCTCGGTGTCGACCTGCAGGCCTTGCTCGGCGGCCATCTCGACGGTGAGGTCGATCGGGAAACCGTAGGTGTCGTGCAGCTGGAACGCCTTCGAGCCCTCGAGCTGGTGCGCACCGCCGGCCTTGGTCTCGCGCACGGCGACGTCGAAGATGCTCGTCCCGGCCGTGAGAGTACGCCGGAACGCCTCCTCCTCGGCGTACGCGACCTGGCTGATCCGGCCGAAGTCGGGCTCCAGCTCGGGGTACGACTTCTTCATCTGCTCGAGGCTGACCGGCAGCAGCTCGACCAGGCTCGGGTCCTCGTAGCCGAGCAGGCGCATCGAGCGGATCGCGCGGCGGAGCAGCCGGCGCAGCACGTAGCCGCCCTGCTCGTTGCCGGGGTTCACGCCGTCGCCGATCAGCATCAGCGCGCTGCGGACGTGGTCGGCGACCACCCGGAACCGTACGTCGTCGACGTGGTCGGCGCCGTACTTGCGGCCGCTCAGGTCGGCGGCCCGCTCGATCACCGGGTAGATCTCGTCGATCTCGTACATGTTGTCGACGCCCTGCAGCAGGTACGCGACGCGCTCGAGGCCGAGACCGGTGTCGATGTTCTTCTTCGGCAGCTCGCCGAGGATCTCGTACCCGTCCTTGCCGCCGCCCTCGCCGCGGATGTTCTGCATGAAGACCAGGTTCCAGAACTCCAGGTAGCGGTCGCCCGCCTCCCAGTCCCGGTCGGCGCCGAACTCCGGGCCGCGGTCGATCAGGATCTCCGAGCACGGGCCGCACGGGCCGGGGATGCCCATCGACCAGAAGTTGTCCTTCATGCCGAGGCGGACGATCCGGTCGTCGGGCAGACCGGCGATCCGCTTCCACAGGTCGATCGCCTCGTCGTCGTCGTAGTACACCGACGCGTACAGGACCGACTCGTCGAAGCCGTAGCCGCCGTCGTTCTGGGACCGGGTGACCAGGTCCCAGGCGTACTCGATCGCCTTCTCCTTGAAGTAGTCGCCGAAGGAGAAGTTGCCGTTCATCTGGAAGAACGTGCCGTGCCGCGTGGTCTTGCCGACCTCGTCGATGTCGAGGGTGCGGACACACTTCTGCACACTGGTCGCCCGCGGGTACGGCGGCGTCTGCTGGCCGACGAAGTACGGGACGAACTGGGCCATGCCGGCCACGTTGAACAGCAGGTTCGGGTCCGGCGACGGCAGTGGCGCACTGGGCACCACGGTGTGGCCCCGGTCCTCGAAGTACTTCAGGAACCGCCGCCTGATCTCACTGGTTTCCATGGGTGTTACCGGTAATCCTCACGCTGCGTCGTGTCAGTTGGGTTGGGTGCGGTGTCGATGCCCAGCGCGTCACGCAGCTCCGTCTCGCGCTCGGCCATGCCCTCGCGGACCTGGTCGCCGAAGTGCCGGACCGCCGCCGCCAGCTTGGCCGCGGACTCCTGCAGGCCCTCCGGCGCGAGCACCTGGGCCCGCTTCTTCAGCCGGGTCACCGCATAGACACCGACAGCGATGCCGATGATCAACCAGAAGATCCGCTTCACCGGACGTCACCTCGCTTGCGCGCCTTGCGCTCCGCTTTCATCTCTTCCTTCACCCGCCGGGACACATCCCGGCGCTGGCTCTCGCCCAGTGCGCGGCGCACGCCGTACGTGAAAGCGGCAGCCTTCACCAGCGGGCCGCCGGCGGTGGCCGAGAACAGCGACATCAGTGCGGCCGCGTTGGTGGTCACGGTGGTCGCGTTGTCGGTGATGGTGTCGACCTTGGCCAGCTGAGCGTTGGTCGTCGACACGGTGGTGGTCACCTCACCGAGCAGCGGGACGGTCTCGTCGGAGACGCCCTTCACAAGGATCCGGGTCTCGTCGAAGACCTTGCCCAGCTTCAGGATCGGATAGGCCAGCAGGCCCACCAGGATGAGCAGCGCGCAGGCGGCTATCAACCCGGCGACTTCACCGACGCTCATGGAAACGATCCACCTTCCCGTTGCGACCACGTGGACCGCCCGACCTTATCGCGCGGCGTAGTCGCACTCCGCTCCAGGACACCATCCCTCACATCACAGTCGCCCACCAAACCGCGTCATCCGCGGGTCGGTGCGCATGACACTGGCATGGCACTGGCATGGCCGCTGTCAGGGGCTCGGCGTCGGGTCCGCCGGGGTGTTGCTCGGCTCCGGCGTACTCGGGCTCGGCTCCGTTGGAGTGGTGCTCGGCTCTGTCGGCGTGGTGCTTGGCTCCGTTGGAGTGGTGCCGGGATCGGTCGAGGGCGGGGTGCTCGGGCTCGGTGTGGTCGGCTGGGTCGGTGTGGTCGGCTGGGTCGAGGACGGCTGCGACGGTGCAGGGCTGGCCGGCCGGCCAGGCGGCTGTGTCGAGGAGGGCTTCGTCGGCGCGGGCGAGGTCGACCGCGGCGACGCTGATGGTGACCACGGCGGCTCAGGTGCAATCGGAGTCGCCGCGGGCTGCGTCGGGGTGAACCAACCCGCCGCAGGGTTGGCGAGTCTCTCCTTGCTGGCCGTGGGCTCCTGCATGGGACTCGCCGGTCCGTGGTGCGGCCGGTATCCCGTGAAGTCGCCGTACGGCGACTCGGACGCCGTCTGCGTGGAGGTGCTCGGCGACGACGCCGCGATCGACGGTGTGCTGCTGGTCGAGTCAGGTGACTTGAGCGGCGCGAAGATCAGCAGGCCGGCCAGCACGAGCACGATCGCCGCGAGTCCGGCGATCTTCAGTGCGGTCGGTCTTCCGGTTTTTCGATGACGGGCGAAGGGAGGGTTGTACTGCCTCAAAACGACGAGCCTTTCACCCCCAGGTCGTCTGGAAGCCTACCGACCTGGTTCATCCGCTTGAGCAGGCCCCCGCCGTAGTCAGTCGAAGCTGACGGTGAGTGTCTGCACGGTTCCGTCGGGTGCCCAGCTGAGGTCCATCGTGCCGGTGTCGCCGCCGGCCCAGCGGAACTTCACGGTGTCGCCGTCCGCTCCGTCGAGAGTCATCGTCTCGGTCGGCGGGTTCTCCCGGTACGCCGCGGCGATCGCCGTACGGCCCTCGAACGGTCCGGCCGGGACACCCACGAACGACATCCGGGCGTCGGCGGCGAAACGCTGGGCGAACGTGTCCCACTCACCGCTGGTGACGGCGTGGTTGAAGGCGTCCACGTGCTCGGTGGTCCGGCTCACTTGCGCTCCCTCAGGATCTTGCGGATGTTGGCGACCCGGTCCGCGTACGCCGCTTCACCCCCACGACGGGTGGGCTTGTAGTAGTCGGTGCCGTCGATCACGTCCGGCGCGTACTGCTGCGGGACGATGCCGCGCGGGTCGTCGTGCGAGTACTGGTACGAGCTGCCGTGGCCGATCTTCTTCGCCCCCGCGTAGTGGGCGTCGCGCAGATGCGGAGGGACCGGGCCGACCTTCCCCGCCTTCACATCCGCGATGGCGGCGTCGACGGCCATGATGACCGCGTTGGACTTGGGCGCCAGGGCGAGCGCGACGACTGCCTGGGCAAGGTTGATCCGCGCCTCGGGCATACCGATCAACTGCACCGCGTCGGCCGCGGCGACCGCGACACCGAGCGCGGTCGGGTCGCCCATGCCGATGTCCTCACTGGCCGAGATCACCAGCCTGCGCGCGATGAATCGCGGGTCCTCCCCGGCCTCGATCATCCTGGCCAGGTAGTGCATCGCCGCGTCCACGTCCGAACCACGAATCGACTTGATCAACGCCGACGCCACGTCGTAGTGCTGATCCCCGGCCCGGTCGTAGCGCACTGCGGCCCGATCGACCGCCGTCTCCAGCGTCTTCAGGTCGATGACCTTGGCGTCCTTGGCCCGTGCACCACCGGCCGCAGCTTCCAGATAGGTCAGCGCACGGCGGGCATCTCCCCCGGCCATCCGGAGCAGGTGCGCCCGCGAGTCCTCGGCCAACTCGAACTCGGCATTCAGCCCGCGCTCGTCGGTCAGCGCCCGATCCAGCAGTACGGCGATGTCGTCGTCGGTGAGCGACTCGAGGGTGAGAAGCAAGGACCTCGACAGCAGCGGGGAGATGACAGAGAAGAACGGGTTCTCCGTGGTCGCGGCGACGAGCGTCACCCAGCGGTTCTCGACACCTGGCAACAGCGCGTCCTGCTGCGCCTTCGTGAACCGGTGCACCTCGTCGATGAACAGCACCGTCTCCACTGTTCCCGAGGGTTTGGAGAGTTCACGGCGGGCGCCGTCGATCACCTGCCGGACGTCTTTCACACCCGCGGTGACAGCCGACAGCTCGACGAACTTCCGGTTGGTCTGATGCGACACGACCGCCGCGATCGTCGTCTTGCCGGTGCCGGGAGGACCCCAGAGCAGCAGCGACATCGGCTGATCACCCTCGACCAGCCGCCTCAGCGGTGACCCAGGGGCCAGCAAGTGCTGCTGCCCCACCAGCTCGTCCAGACTTCGCGGCCGCATCCGCACGGCCAACGGAGCGGCAGTGTGGTCGACGTCGGCGAGGCTGCCACCCCCACGAGCAGGGGCAGGCGCACCTGGCAGATCGAATAGACCGTCACTCACGCCCTGAGCCTAACGAACCGCACCGACACTCGGATCGGTCGAGGTCAGGAGCGCTCCGCCTCGTCCACGAATCGCCGCGGGCCGAAGACCAAGTGGATGGTCCCGCTGCGCCGAAGCAGCACGTGGGTCGGGATCTGCAGAGCCACGATGGTGGCCACCGTGATCACCGGCTCGAGCGCCGGTACGACGGACAGCGGCAGCGTGTACGTGAGCACGACTCGGATCACCGCGTCGACGATCGAGAAGATCCCCCAGAGCACCGTGATCCGGCGCCAGGCGAGCCGGAAGCGCGGGTCCTCGTCGTACAGGCGGTCCATGATGGCCGCCCGCCTCGGCATGATCGCCCGGGTGAAGGTGTAGCAGAGCGGCTGAGGATGCCTGAGCGACCACAGCGTCACGCCTGCGAACGGGAGACTGATCCAGGCCCCGCGCACGAGCAGGACGCGAGCATCCCCACCCAGCCACGCTACGACCGCGCTCCCGACCAGGCTGAAGATCACCGCCGTACCCACCAGGTCGGCACGGCGCTGGCGTACGAGCGAGGCGATCGAGCTGACCAACGCCGGCACGGTGCTGATCAGCAGCGCGGTCACGTTGCTCACGCCGGCAGCTCGCAGGCCGTAGAACAGCGCAACTGGGATCGCAATATCGAGAACGAGGAGCCACGGGCGGCCGGACCGGGAGGACATGACCCGAGACTCGCCCAGGAAGCCATCACCCGGCATCGGGCCGACGGCTGCCCCTACCGAGCCCTTCGGACCACGCCTTAGACCAAAGTCGGGGGGCCCGTTACTTCTTGCTGTCCTTGGGCTCTTCCTCGTCGTCGGCGTCCCGCAGTTCCTCGGGAAGCTCGTCGTCATCGGCTTCGTCGTCCGCGTCCCGCAACTCCTCCGGGAGTTCGTCTTCGTCGAACTCCTCCGGAAGGATCTCCTCGGCCTCAGCCACGGACTCGGGCTTGATCGCGTTCCGGAGCCGCCCGAGGATCCGGTCCGCCTCGGTGCCGAACGGGTTGTCGTTGATCAGATACGTCCACGTCGCTGTGGGCCGCGGCACGCCCGACGCCGCCTCGTCCAGCCCCTCCGACGTGATCTCCGCCGTCTTGAACGTCTCGACCGCGTCGGTCCACGAGTCCGCGATCAGCGTGTCGAACGACGCGATCGCCGACTTGTTGAACTCGTCGATCGGCTTCAGGTGCACGATGCCGCCGGCCAGCGACCGCAGGTGGATGCCTTCGCGCAGGTCGGCCAGGTACGCCAGGTGGTCGGTCCAGCGCCGGTCCAGGTGGTGCAGCGCGATCCGCCGGGCCGCGTCCTTGACCGTGTCCTCGCCGACCTCTTCGACGAGTTCGTCGTACCGCTCCTTGGCCTTCTCGGCCAGCTCGGTGGCGGCGAGATCCTCGGTGAGCACCTTCTCGCGGGTGTCGAGCAGGATGGCGCGCTGCTGCCCGGTGAGCCGGTGGTACGACCAGGTGGTCCGGTGCAGCTCCGCGTTGGCGCCGTCGGCGACGCGCTGCGCGTGCTCGAGGACGCCGAGCGACTTGCGGTCGGTGAGTCGGCCAGCCTCGTCGGGATGCGGCCGCAGACCGGACGAAACGGAGTACCGGGTGACGAGCTCGTCGGCGAGGCTGGCGAAGAACAGCGATCCGCCCGGGTCGCCCTGGCGTCCGGCGCGGCCGCGCAGCTGGTCGTCCAGCCGTCGCGACGCGTGCAGGCCGGTGCCGACGACGTACAGGCCGCCGAGCTCGATGGCCTTGTCCTTGTCATGCGATTCGTCCCGGCCACCGAGCCGGATGTCGGTTCCGCGACCCGCCATCTGGGTGGACACGGTCACCGTCCCGGGTACGCCGGCCTCGGCGATGATCGCCGCTTCCTCGGCGTCGTTCTTCGCGTTCAGTACGACGTGCGGGATCTCGGCCGCCTCGAGCCGGTCGCTCAGCTGCTCCGACTCCTCGACGCTGTGGGTGCCGATCAGGATCGGCCGGCCCGCCTCGTGGACTTCGGCGATGTGCTCGACCAGCGCCACGTTCTTCTGCTCGACCGTCAGATACAGCCGGTCCGGATCGTCGACCCGGATGTTCGGCTTGTTCGGCGGTACGACGGCCACGTCGACCTCGTAGAACTCCTGCAGCGACTCCCCGACGACAACCGCCGTACCGGTCATGCCGCACAGAGTCTTGTAGCCCTTGACCAGCGCCTGCACGGTGATGCTGTCCAGCACCTCACCGGAGTCGCTGACCGGCACGGCCTCCTTGGCCTCGACCGCGGCCTGCAGACCATCGGGCCAGCGCTGCAGCTTGGCGATCCGGCCGCGGTTGTTGTTGATCAGGCTGACCTTGCCGTCGCGGACCAGGTAGTCGACGTCCTTGCGCAGCAGCACCTCGGCGTGCAGCGCAACGTTGATCTGGGTCAGCCGGTCGAGGTTGTCGTCCTCGTACAGGTTGATCCCCTCGAGCGCCGCCTCGACCTTGTCGGTGCCCCTGTCCGTCAGCGCTACCGTCCGGCCGTCGCCGTCGATCTCGTAGTCGACCCCGGCGCGCAGCGTCCGGACCAGCTGGACGACGTCCTCGTCGAGCTCCTCGGTCCGGGTCGCGCCGGCCAGCACCAGTGGCACCCGGGCCTCGTCGATCAGCACCGAGTCGGCCTCGTCCACGAGCGCCACGTCCAGCTCGGCCGTGACCCGCTCGGCGACGTCGTTCACGAGGCGGTCCCGCAGTACGTCGAACCCGACCTCGCTCACCGGGACGTAGCAGACCTCCGCCTCGTACGCCGTACGCCGTTCGTCCGGCGTGGACGCCTGGCCGATGTGCGAGACGGTGACCCCGAGCAGCTCGTACACCGGGCCCATCCACTCGGCGTCGCGGCGGGCCAGGTAGTCGTTCACCGCGAGGATCTGGACCTTGCGGCCGCCGATCGCGTATCCGGCGGCGGCGATCGCACCGGCCAGCGTCTTGCCCTCACCGGTGGCCATCTCCACCACGCGGCCCTGCAGCATCGCCAGCGCGCCGACGACCTGGCCGTCGAACGCCCGCTCGCCGATCGCCCGGTTGCCCGCGTCCCGGGCCAGCGCGAGGAACTCGATCTGCTCGTCCTCGTGCAGGCCACCGGTCGTCCGGAGTTCGCCGACCGCCTCGGTGAGCTCCTCGTCGGTCAGAGCCAGGACGGACTCCTCCGCCTCACCGACCAGCTGGGTGAGCCGCTCGTACGGGCCGAGATCGATCGAACCGGGGCGCTGCAGCAGCCGGCGGAAGCGTGACGCGATTTTCAGTGCCATGATGACCGCAACGTACAGCGTCGCGCCGTCGTTCCGTAGCACACCCCCGGGTGTCAGCTCCCGGCGCCGTCAGCTACCTGGTTCCCACTCGTACGGCGTGGTGGTCGTGACGCCGTAGAGACCCAGCTTCTGCAGGATCGGGCGGGAGTCCTCGGACGCGTCCACCCGCAGGAATTCGTAGCCGCGCTCCTTCGCCAGCCGCGCCCGGTGCGCGAGGACCGCGCTGTACAGCCCCTGCCGCCGCCACTCCGGCAACGTCCCGCCGCCCCAGAGGCTGGCGAACCCGGTGCCCGGATGGAACCGAACCCACGCCGCGGTCAGCGCCGGCCCGTCCGGTCCCTTCAGGGCGTCCTCGACCAGGAACACCGACAACCGATCCGGGAACATCCGCGCCTCGGCCGCGAGCCGCTCCTCGATCCGCTCGAGCCCGTTGTGCCACAGCGTGTCCATCAGTACCGCGATCCGGTGGTAGTCGCCCGGCCCGTCGGCCTCCCGCAACCGCACCTTCGACGGCAACGCGGACGGCCGCTGCAGGACCCGGTCCACCTCGCCGAGGATGAGCGTCTCCGGCTCGCCCTTGACGAACCCTGCCCGGGCCAGCCGGTCACCGAGGTCGGCCGGCTCGTCGTACGCGTACGTCTTCCACTCGAACGGCAGGCCGCGCTCGCGGAAGAACTCCAGCTGGCCGGCGATCACCGCGTCCGGATCGTCGCCCAGGCCGCGCGGTGTCTCGACGAACCCGGCCCCGTCCGGCCCCTCGACGTACGACCGGTGCACCAGACCGTCGTGCTCCTGTTTCCAGCCGGGGATCGTGTCCGCGTCAGGCAGCCGGATCCGGCGGTGGAACACGTCGAGCAGCTCATCAGGGGTCATCCGCACATAGTGCCCGATCGACTACCTGAAATCACCAGGCTCGAAAGCCAACCAGTTGGCCACTGGTCTCGTCCAAGTAAGTGTCCTCAAAGGGGGGAACACATCATGAACATCCACCGCATCACTCGCAAGACGATCCTTGCCGCAGTCGCCGTCATGGCGATCCCCGCGGCCGCGATCGCCGCACCCGCCGTCATCAACTCGGCCTCCGCCCCCCGCGCCACCTCGGCCGCAGCCGTTGCGCTCACGTCCTGCCCGAGCGGCTGGGGATCGTTGCCCGAGGCAAACAGCAGGATGACGCAGGCACCTGTCACCGCCGTCCGCACCGGACGGCACGCCTGCTACGACCGGCTCGTCGTCGACATCCGCGGCCGCGTGGCCGGGTACGACGTCCGCTACGTCCCGAACGTCTACACCGACGGCGAGGGCGCCCTCGTCCCGCTGCGCGGTGGCGCGAAGCTGCAGTTCGTCGTCCGCGCTCCGGCGTACGACGCGGCCGGTCGTCCGACGTACAACCCGGCCAAGCCGCGCGAGTTGTCCAACGTGGCGGGCTACAGCACCTTCCGCCAGGTCGCGATCGCTGGCAGCTTCGAGGGGCAGACAACGATCGGCGTCGGCGTCCGCGCCAGGCTCCCGTTCCGCGTCTTCACGCTGGCCGGTCCCGGGTCCAGCACCCGAGTCGTGCTCGACGTCGCACACCACTGGTAACAGACCCCACCCCCGCGGTCGCCCGGATCCTCCTCCCGGGCGACCGCGTCGCGTTCGGCTACACCAGCACGCGGTTGAGCAGGTCGAAGAAGGCGTTCGCCAGGACCAGTTCGTACGGATCGCCGAGCAGAGCGGCCAACTCCGCGATGTCCGACGGGGTCCACGACCACGCGTTGATCCCGCCGGAGATGAACAACGGACTCGCGCCGTCCCACTGGGCGACCCGGGCGTCCAGCGCGGCCTTGTACTCCCCTGCCTTGCCGGGAGCACCCCACTGCCCGACGATCGGCAGACCGCCCTGACGGACCGCCAGCAGATCGCCGTCCCAGGTCTGCATGATCCCCTTCAGCGGGGTGTACTTCGCGAATCCCTGGGCGATCTCCTCCGAGAGCAGGATCCACTTGTCGTTCTCGCGGCTGCTGTACGAGTACACCAGGTCCATCCCGGTGGTCCGCAGCATCGAGCCGGTCAGCTGCAGGTACTGCGGGAACTGATCGGCCGCCCATGATCCCGGGTAGGTGTAGCCCGCGCCCGACGGGCCGCAGACCAAGAGGTCGTTGGCGGTCGCGGTCCGCTGGAAGTAGCTGAACAACCCAGGCCCGGTCTCCGCGAGCAACGGGCTGATCGTCCAGTTGGCCGGTGCCTCGCCCCGCTTCGGGTCGTCCCACAGGTCGCGCATGTGGCGCTGGCAGTACTGGATGTTGTCGCCCTCACCGAACGTCAGTGTCAGGTAGACCTTGTTCTGCGGTTTGCTGATCCGCCGGATCGGCCGGACCTTGTCCGAGATCGGCGCCGTGAACCCGGAGTGCACGGTGCCGTTCATGTAGAAGTCCGCCGCGATGACGGGCGAACCACCTTGCGAGGCGAGGTCGACACCGTCCCACTCGCCCGACACGTCGTTGGCGAACCAGCCCATGTACGGCGCGAGTGTCGGCCACTTGGCGAAGTGCTCGATGAGCAGTTCGCCGGTCTCACCGGCCGGTGGCAGCCAGCTCACCAGGGCTTTGGTGGCCACCACGTAGTCGCGGAAGTACGGGAACGGCTCGATGCGGGTGGGCGAAGTATCGGTGGCCGTGACCAGGTACTGGTTCCACATCGTCACGGTCACCACCAGGGACGTCGTACCGGCCGGTGGCTCGAACCGGTAGATGAAGTAGCCACCGCCGTCGCTGAAGCGGTTGGCGTCCCCGCCGATCGACGAGTTGACGCCGTCGAACAGGTACGGCTCCTCCTCCGGCGTGCCGGGCAGGAAGTGCGCGATCTCAGTGCCGTTCGCCTTGACCGTGACCTCGGAGACCGAGGGGCCCCAGCCGTCGTCGGTGAACGAGTCCTGGAACCGGACGAAGACGGCCCCCTTGCCGAGCTTGGCCGAGACGTCGAGGTCGTAGTTGCCCTTGTTCGACGAGTCCCGGATCTGCTGGGTCTCGCGGGCGATCTCCGTCCACTGGACGTTCTCGACCGGGACCACCCTGGTTGGTGGCAGGCCGGCGAGCAACTTGTGGGTGACCCGCGGGAACAGGTTGTCGAGCTGCCACCGGTAGGTCTTCACCCGGTCCTCGTCGAACATCCCGCGCAGGTCCTTCACGATCCGCAGACCGTGCGCCTTGACCTGGTCCGCGTCGGCGACGACGGCATTCTCCAAGCCGGCCAGGGTTGTGGCGACGTTGAGCGAGTCGGGTACGGCGGGGTCGTACACGATCGCACCGCGGACGCGGTTGCGGTACTTGGCGACCAGGTCCAGCGGGTTCTTGTACAGCTTGGTGGGCACGTGCATGTCGGCCAGCCACTTGGCGTCCGGCGTGCTCATGGTTCCCGTGTCGTAAAGGAAGTACAGCTCGGGCTCGGTACGGTTGACGACGCCTTGCAACGTTGTCAGCAATGTCTGGTCCCCACCGCTGAGTTTGCTGACGTCGCCGTAATCCAGGTGTTTCGGGCGGCTGAACACCGGCAGCAGCCGAGCGGGGCTGCCGGACGTCGATGAAGTCGCAGCATGTGCGCTGGATGCGAGGGCCGGAACCAGTCCGAACCCACCCGCGGTCACTGCACCGCTGCCCGCCAGGAACGTTCGTCTCGACACCATCGTGACCACTCCCTGTCGTTGACATCGATGTCAAATCAGGCGGGACAGTAGCAACCCCACGACACTGTGTACAGAGCTCACTACACCGTTCCCCCAAGAATCTGGAATCGTTTCCGAGAGACCGCGTTCTCTCCCACGCGTTGCGGCCTACCGCCCGCGCGCTGGGGTCCGCGCGCGTGCTACGCGGCTCCTGCAACCGACATGTCAGGTTTCGCGGATCGTGGGGATGGTGCCGGCGTCTACTGCTACGGCGAGGCGGTTGTGGTCGCGGGCGTTGATGTCGGCGTAGGTGAGGGCGAAGTCGGCGATGGCCTCGTCGAAGACCTCGGACTTGCCGAGGTAGCCGGCGATGGCGATCTCGTCGCCTCCCCGGCCGTGGGCGCGGGCGAGGGTCCAGCCGCACATCCCGCCGTACACGCCGAGGCCGCCGGGGGTGAGCTTGGCGGGGTCGATCGAGCCTTTCATGTCCCACAGTTGGCGCACGTAGTAGTCGTAGCCCCGTGGTCCGGTCGTCCAGCCCAGGAAGATGTCGGGAAGGGACTGCAGGAGCCGTTGTCCGGCGACCACGCGCCGGCCGTGCTGCGGGAACTCGCTGGCGGCGACGTGCGGCTCCAGGACGCTGGCCTCGGCTTGCTTGACCTGGAGGAACAGCACGTCATGGCCCCCCTTGCCGCGGAGCAGTACGACGTAGCAGCGGGTGCCGACGCTGCCGACACCGACAACCTTGCGCGCCATGTCGACGATCTCGAACTGGTCGAACAAAGCTCGGCGGTCGTCGGTCAGCGTGTGCCGGTAGTCGTCGACAGCCTCCCGAATGCCGGCAGTGATTCGGTCTGCGTCCGCCGCGGTGAACAACTCGCGGATCGGGACGAGTAGCGGCGGGTGGCTGGCCAGCTGCACACCGGCGCCGCTGCGCACGCAGAGTTTGGCGAACGCACGCAGGTTGTCGTGCGACTTCGCCCTGGCGAACACCTTGTCCAGCCTGGCAGGGGTCAGCTTCGGCGCCGTGGTGCCGAACTCCGTTTCGAGGCGGCCGATGAAGTCGATCAGCTGCGCCGACGACAGATGCAGGTACCACAGGTCGAGCGTCGCCAGCTCGGCGAACGTGATCATGGCTTCGCGGTACTCGCGGACCGTGTCGCGTGCCGCTTGGCGCTGCTGCTTCAGCGTGAAGCCGTTCTGCCGGGCGGCGACGACGACGCTGGTGGCAAGCCGTTTCATGTCCCATTCCCACGGGCCTGGCAGGGTTTCGTCGAAGTCGTTGACGTCGAAGACGAGGTCGCGCTCCGGTGTTCCGAACAGGCCGAAGTTGACCAGGTGGGCGTCCCCGCACACCTGGACGGTGATGCCGCTGCTCGGCGTACCGGCCAGGTCGTTCGCCATGATCGCCGGGCCGCCGCGGAAGAACGCGAACGGCGAGGCCAGCATCCTGCCGTAACGCACCGGAACCAGCACCGGATCCCGGGTAGCGGCCTGGGCCTGAAGAATGTCGAGCGGATCGGGTCGATCAGGTGACGGTTCCCACTGGCCGTGCGAACGACGCGACACCCGCCGACGGGCGTCCCGGCCATCGGCCTTCCGCTCCTGCGCCCCGGGAACTGCGGCACCGAGGGTACCCAGCCCGCCCCCACCCATACCTCCACACTGCCACATCCGCGGCTGCCACGGTCCGTTTACCAGGCTCGGTGGAGGATTTCGGTGGCTTCGGCCTGGCTGAGGCCGGCTCGGTGGGCGGCTCGGGCGAAGACGGTGGCGGCGGCGCGGGTTTCTTCGTCGTCGACCCGGCTGCGGGAGGCGAGCACGAACGTCCCGTTCCGCCCGCGGGTCTCGACCAGACGATCGGCCTCGAGCTCCTTGTACGCCCGGGCCACCGTGTTCACCGCCAGCCCAAGATCCCCCGCCAACTGCCGGACCGTCGGCAACCGCGTGCCCTGCGCCAGCTGACCGGCCCGGATCAGCCCGTCGATCTGGTCCTTCACCTGTTCGTACGGCGGTTTGGCCGCGCCCGGGTCAACCGTGATGATCATCCGACGAGATCGGGCTCGGGCGGCAGACCGCCGCGGCCGACCAACCGGTTGACCTCGGTCTGCGCCGCCTTCCGGCGCTGCGTCCACATCAGACCTGTAGCCATCACCATCATCGCCACCAGCCACACCACGTCCATCTGCGTCTCCCTCGAGTCTTTGTACCAAATGTATTGACACAAAGACTCGAGGTCAAGTGAAGTCCGTCGCGGTGTAGGGCCTCTGCTCGACCAGGACCAGCCAGTTGCCGGAGTTGTCGCGCAGTACCGCCTCCACGCCGTACGGGCGATCGGACGGCTCCTGGATGTACTCGACGCCCTGGGCAACCAGCTCGGCGAAGGTCTTGTGGCAGTCGTCGGTGGCCATGCCGAACCCATGCATCGAGCCCTTGGCCATGATCCGGCGGATCGAATCCGCGGACTCGGAGTCCATCGGCGGCCCGGGCAGCATCAGCGCCAGCTCGAGCTCGGGATGGTCGGCCTGGTGCACCGTGCACCACCGGAAGTCCTCGCTGAGCGTGATGTCGTCCCCCACCACGAACCCGAGCTTGTCGGTGTAGAACGCCTTCGCCTCGTCGATGTCATTGACATAGACCGTGACCAAACTGACGTTGGTGATCACTGTTCCTCCTCATCATCGGTACGACGGTAGGCCCCGGGAGCCCCGGCGTGCTTCTCCGGAATTGCGGAGTTCAGTCCGAGCATGAACACGAAGCAGCCTGGGATCCGCGCACCCGTCCGGGTCCGCTGGTACTGCGTCGGTGTCATCCCGACCAGCTCGGTGAACCGCTGCGAGAACGAACCCAGGCTGCTGTACCCGACCAGGCCGCACACCTCGGTCACGGTCAGGTTGGTCGCCCGCAACAGATCGGTGGCCCGCTCGATCCGCCGGCGGGTGACGTACTGCATCGGCGTCTCGCCGTACTCGGCCGCGAAACACCGCAGGAAGTGGTACTTCGACACACCGGCGGCGGCCGCCAGACCAGCCAGGTCGAGCGGCTCGGCATAGTTGCGATCGGCAACATCCCGGGCACGGCGCAGGTGCGCCAGCAGCTCCACCGGTACGACGGGCCGCATCGCTCTCCCCTTCTTTCGGTGTGGACCGAAGGTCTGGCGACTCCCGGCCGATTCGTGAAGCCTGCTGGCATGAGAGTCGGACAAGGTGGGACCGGACCTGGGCCGCACACACCGGACGGCAGCGCAATAGAACTCTACGAGGCCACACCGGCGCACGGTGAGGACGAATTGATCAACGCCGCGATGGAACCGGGCAGCAGCATCCTCGAGCTCGGCTGCGGCACCGGGCGGATCACCCGGCCGCTGCTCGCGCTCGGACATCGGGTGGTCGCGGTCGACGAATCACCGGACATGGTCGCGCGCGTCACCGAGACCGAGACGATCTGCTCGACGATCGGCGACCTGCGGCTGGACCGCCGCTTCGACGTAGTGCTGATGATGTCGTATTTGATCAACGTCGCCGATGACGACGAACGCCTGCGCCTCCTGCGCACCTGCGCTCACCACGTCCGCCCGAGCGGGGCGGTTCTGCTCCAGCAGCAGATCCCCGGGATGATTCGTGGCACCACCGTGATGGAGAACGAGCACCGCCGCCTGGTCGTCTCCGACGTCGAGGAGCTCCCCGGCGGCCGCCAGGCGGCGACGCTGACCCACACGATCGGCGATCGCTCGTGGTCGCAGCGGATCCTGACCCAGAACCTCAGCGACGACCAGCTGTCAGCCCAACTGGCCGAAGCTGGGCTGACACTGGCCGACTACCTGACCCCCGACAAGACCTGGGTCCGAGCGCGCCCTTAGCCGAGGCCGCCAACGCGGTCGAGCTCAAGCCTCTCGAGTCAGTCACGGCCGCGCAGGAAGGACTCGACCATCGAGACGTACCGGCTGTGCTCCTCGACGTGCGGCATGTGGCTGGAGTACTCGAACACTTCCCAGCGGACGTCCGGGATCAGCTTCGCGTACGGAATCACGGCGACCGGTGCCGCCTCGTCGTACGCCCCTGAGATCACCAGCGTCGGCACGTCGATGTTCGCCAGCCGGTCTACGATGCTCCAGTCGCGCAGACTGCCGACCACGTGGAACTCACTCGGCCCGTTCATCGTGTGGTAGACCGTCGGGTCCTCCTCCAGTGCCGCGAACGCCGCGCGCACCTCGGGCGGGTTCGGCACCACCCGGCAGACGTGCCGGTCGTAGAACGTCGTCATCGCGGCCTCGTACTCCGGGGAGTCCGTGGTCCCGGCCTCCTCGTGCGACCGGAGGGTCTGGTCGATCACGGGCGGGAGTCCGGCCCGTAATGAGGCGGCCGCCTCCAGCCACAACGGCATCGACGCCGGCGAGTTCGCGATGACGAGCCGTCTCAGCCCGGCAGGACGCCGTACGGCGTGTTCCGCGGCGAGCATGCCGCCCCACGACTGACCCAGCAAGTGGTAGTTGTCGGCGATCCCGAGCAGCGCGACCAGGTTCTCCAGCTCGGTCAGAAACAGTTCGACGGTCCAGTACGACGGGTCGGCGTCGGGCAAGTGCGTCGAGTTCCCGCAGCCCAACTGGTCGTAGTGCACGACCGGCCGCGCAGGCCCATCCGGATCCGCAAATGCGGTCAGCGACAGCAGATACTGGTGCGTGGCGCCGGGACCGCCGTGCGCGACGACCAGCGGCGTAACGCCACTGGACAGGTCACCGGTGACGCGGAACCAGGTCTCACCGTCGGCGAACGGGATCCGCCCGTCCAGCGTGGGCGGCAGGATGCGGTAAGACGAGTCGGCGATGCTCATGGTGGTCCTTTCAGTCGGCGAGCCAGCCGCGTACGTGCCGGCGGAGGAAGGCGAGGTCGTCCGGGCTGTCGCGCGGTGATCCGGCCCGGTGACCCCATACGCTCGGGATCTCGGCCAGCTCCGCCTTGCGCAACGCGGCCAGCTCCAGCTCGTTGTCCGCCGTCCGGAAGTAGAGATCGGTTGCCGAAGGCATCAGCAGGACCCGGGCGGTGATCGCCGCCAGCGCGGCGTCCAGGTCACTGTCGTACGGTGTGCTGATGTCGGCCGCCAGCCAGGTCAGGGCCTGGGCGTACTGATCGGCCGCGCGTCCCTCCGCGAACCGGTCGACCCAGTCAACCTGCAGGAAGGTGTCCAGGTCGGCGAAGCCGAGGGTCTCGAACAACCGGGCGCGATAGAAGTCCTGGCTCAGCCCCAGCCGGCGTACACGTGCGCGAAGGCCCTGTTCGCCGCGACCGGCTCCGCGCCGAACCGCCCGTCGCCGAGGTGTTCCGGCGCCGCCTCCAGGATGCCGAGCAGCCCGGACAAGAAGACCCGGTTGTGCAGCGACGTACGTGCGCTGCCGCACACGACGATCGCCCGCTGGACGAAGTCCGGGTAGAGCGCCGCCCAGTGGTAGGCCTGGCCGGCGCCCATCGAGAACCCGCACGCCGCGTGCGCCTGGGTGATGCCGAACGCCTCGGTGAGCAGCCGGTACTGCGCGTGCACGTTGTCCGCCATCGTCACCAGCGAGGGGTAGTCCGGGTCGGTGGACGGGCTCGACGACAACCCGTTGCCGAACATGTCCGGAATCACCACGAACCAGCGCTCCGGGTCGAGCACCCCGTCGGGCCCGATCAGCCAGTCCTGCGTCTCGTGCGTCGCGCCGTAGCTGCAGGGATAGACGATCACGTTGTCCCGGCTCGGCGCCAGCGTGCCGTGCGTCTGCCAGGCCAGCCCGGCGTCGCGGATGACGCCGCCGCGTTCCACCGGCAGGTCCCCCAGCGCGAACACCCCGGTCTCCACCGGCCAGGCCATCACACCAGTACTCCGGTCGGCAGCACGGCATGCACGCCCCAAGTCTGGTTCGCGACCTGGGTGATCCTGAGATCGACGGCGGTGCTGGCAAGGGCCAGGGCGGTGCTCTTGTCCACGTCGAGGATCACCTCCAGCCAGCACACCATCGCGTCCAGCGCGTCGCCCATCGCGACGTCGAGATCGGGGTCGAATCCGAAGGTGATCCGTCCCGCCGGGGTTTCCGCGTGGATCGACCGCAGCGGCGGCGGCTCGCGGACCAGGTCCAGCGCCAAGGTGGTGGTCATCGGGCACTCGATAGCGGTCCCCCCGACCTCGCCGTCGCCCTGGGCCGCGTGCCCGTCGCCGAGGCTGAGCATCGCCTCGGCGACGGCGAGCGGCAGGTAGAGCGTCGACCCGGCGACGAGTTCCTTGCAGTCGATGTTGCCGCCACCGACCGTGCGGGGCGGGATGGTCGAGTGCTCGCCGGTGGCCCGCGGAGCAACGCCGATCACGCCCAGAAAGGGCGCCAGTTGCCGGCTGAAGCCGGCGTTGCAGGTCCCCGTGCCGGCCTCGGCGTCCAGATCCCACAGCAGCCAGGACGGCGGCTGCCCGGTGATCCCGAGTCGTTCGGTGATCGGGGACTCGAGCGCACCGGCGACGGTCCAGCCCCACGGATCCGGGGTCAGCGACAGGAGCCGCACTGCCAGCAGGTCGCCCGGCCGCGCACCCCGCACCGCGATCGGGCCAGTCAGGCAGTGCCCGCGCGACTCGGCGAACATCGTCGGCTGCTTCTCCCCGGGCGTAGTCTGCGGCTCGAGGTAGCCGGAGGCGTCCAGCGACCGTACGACGAGGGTGTCGCCCGGGTCGACGGTCAGCACCGGTGCACGTTCCGCGGTGAACACGTCGACAGTTGTCCGCGGGGTGGGGTCGAGTCTGTGGGTGGTGTCGTGGATGGTCATCCGCTACCTCGCCGGTGTCAGGAGTTCGGTGGTCAGGGGGTGGTGGCAGGCCACCGCGTGCAGGCCGTCGCCGGCGGTGAGCGCCGGTGCTTCCGTGGCGCAGCGCTCGGTGGCCAGTGGACAACGGGTCCGGAAGTGGCAACCGCTCGGCGGATCGATCGCGGACGGCAGCTCGCCGCCGAGTCCCACGGACCGCACCGGTCCCGACTGCTCCTGACGTGACTCGGGCTGGTCGGCCTTGGCAGCTGGTGGCAACGGGATCGCCTTGATCAGTCCTGCCGTGTACGGGTGCCGAGGCGCACCGTAGACGTCCTCGCTCGGCCCCAGCTCGACCAGCCGGCCGAGGTACATCACGCCGATCCGGTCGGCGAGGTACTTCAGCAGCGACAGGTCGTGCGAGATCACCACGTACGTCTGGCCGTACCGGTCCTGCAGCGAGCGCATCAGGTTCAGGATCTGCGCCTGGACCGAGACGTCGAGCGCGGACACCGGCTCGTCGGCCACGATCACCCGCGGGCGCAGCGCCAGCGCCCGGGCCATCGCGATCCGCTGCCGCTGCCCACCGGAGAACTCGTGCGGGTAGCGCTGCGCGGCCTCGGGCGGCAGGCCCACCGCGTCCAGCAGTTCGCGCACGGTGTCGCGCCTCTCGCGGCGCGTGCCGACGCCCTGGGCGATCAGTGGTTCCTCGATCAGTCCGGCGACCGTCATCCGAGGGTCAAGGGCGGCCGCGGAGTCCTGGAACATCATCTGCAGGTCCCGCCGGCGACGCCGTCGTACAGCCGGACTCTGAGCGGTCAAGTCGCGGCCGTCGAAGGTGACCGACCCGCTGCTCGGACGTTCGAGCCCGACCAGCATCCGGCCGATCGTGGTCTTGCCGCAGCCCGACTCCCCCACGATGCCGAGTGTCTCACCCGCCCCGATGCTCAAGGTCACCCCGGACACCGCGTGCACCGCCCGCCTGGGCCCGAACGGCCGCTGCGACTTCAGCCCGAACCTCTTGTGCACGTCGAAGAGCTGGACCAGGGTCTCACTCGTCCGCGGCTCGGCTCCGCTCCGCACACGCCGTACCTCCGGCTCCCACCGCGCAGGGGATTCCGCGGTCGGATGGAAACACGCGTGCAGGTGATCGCTGCCCGGTGTCACCTCCACCAGGGCCGGGTCCGTACGGCGGCAATCCTCCTGCGCGAAGGCGCACCGCGGCGCGAAGCGGCACTGCGGCGCGGGGTCCAGCAGCTTCGGCGGTGCTCCGGGGATGGTGGACAACTCTGTGCCGCGGTCCAGCTCCAGCGTCGGCATCGCAGCGAGCAGCGCCTTCGTGTAGCGGTGCCGGGGTGCCTCGAACAACTGCTGGACGCCGGCCTGCTCGACCATCCGGCCGCCGTACATCACCGCCACCCGGTCGGCGTACTCGGCGATCACTCCCATGTCGTGCGTGACCAGCAGCACTCCCATCGACAGCTGCGACTTCAGGTCGTCGATCAGGGTCAGGATCTGCGCCTGGATCGACACGTCGAGCGCAGTGGTCGGTTCGTCGGCGATCAGGAGCTTCGGTTCGCACATCAGGCCGAGCGCGATCATCACCCGCTGCCGCATCCCGCCGGACAGCTGGTGCGGGTAGTCACCCAGCCGTTCCCGTGGCCGTGGCATGCCGACCAGTCCGAGCACCTCGGTGGCCCGCGCGGTCGCCGCCGCGCGGCTGCCGCCGACGTGGATCCGGTACGCCTCGCGCAGCTGGCTGCCGATCGTGCGGACCGGGTTCAGCGAGGTCATCGGGTCCTGGAAGATCATCGCCATCCGGCGACCGCGCAACCGGCGCATCGCGGGCTCGTCCAAGCCGGTCAGCTCCTCGCCGTCAAGGCGGACGGACCCGCCGGTGACGGTTCCGCCGGGCGGCAGCAGCCGCAGGATCGACAGGCCGGTCATCGTCTTGCCGCACCCGGACTCCCCGACCAGGCCGAGGGTCTGACCCGCCTCGACGGAGAAGCTCACCCCGTCGACCGGACGGATCCGGCCCTGCCGGGTGTCGATCTCGGTCCGTAGGCCGCTGACCTCGAGCAGGCTCATCTGTCGTCCCTTCCGTCGCGGGTAGCGGACCGCCGGGCGGCGACCAGCCGGAACAGGCGGCCGAACCGCACGCCCTCGCGCGGGTCGAGCACCCGCATCAGGTGGTCACCGGCGAAGTTGGCCAGCAGGATCGTGGCCATGATGGCCAGGCCGGGAAAGGTCGAGAGCCACCAGGCGTCGGCCAGGTTCGTCGCACCGGCGGCCAAGTCGCTCCCCCAGTCGGGTGCCGGCAGCCGGACGCCGAGGCCGAGAAAGCTCAGCGTCGTCGCCGTCAGCACACCCCAGCCGATCGCGCTGCTGCCGAGCACGACCACCTCGGTGAGCAGGTTGGGGATCAGGTGCCGCCAGGACGTGCGGATGGTGGTCGACCCGAAGACACGCGCCGCCTCGACGTACTCCGCCTTGCGTAGGCGGCGGACCGAGGACTCCACCACGCGGGCGAAGCCGGGAGTGAAGGCAATGCCGATGGCGAGCACGATGCTGCGGACGCCGGATCCGGCGGTCGCGATCAGGATCAGTGCGATCAGCAGCACCGGGAGGGCCAGGAACACATCGACCAGACGCATCACCACTGCGTTGACCAGCCTCGGAGCGACTCCGCCCAGAACCCCGATGGCGACACCGGCCGCCGTGGCAAGCAGAACCCCGAGCAGGCTGGCCAGCAGCACCGGGCGAGCGCCGTACACGGTGCGGCTGAAGACGTCGCGGCCGAGCAGGTCGGTGCCGAACAGGTGACTCCCGCTGGGGCCTTGCAGATTCGCGTCGCTGGTGGCAACCGGGCTGACATGCGCGAGCAGGCCGGGTGCGGCCAGGAGGATGCCGACGAGAAGCACCGCCAGCAGCAGCCCGGTACGTCCGATGGTTGCCTTCAGCCCCTTGACGGAGCCGGTGGCGGGCATCGCCGTCCGCCCCGGCACGACGGCCGGGCTCAGGCTCAGGGGGTCGGTCGTCATCCTCGGGCCTCCTGCCGGGTCCGGGGGTCGATAGCGCCGACGAGCAGGTCAACGCCGAGGTTGATCAGGACGTAGGAGACGCCGATCACCACGACGGCGCCCTGCACGACCGGGATGTTCTTGCTGGTGATCGAGGTGGCCAGGAAGCTGCCGAGCCCGGCGCGGCCGAAGATCACCTCGGTGATCGCGGCACCGGTCAGGATGTTGCCGAACTGCAGGCCGATGGTGGTGACCGCCGGCACCGACGAGTTGCGCAGCACCTGCCGCAGCAGCACGCGCAGGTCACCGCTGCCCCTGGCCCGGGCCGCCTTCACGTAGTCGCTGCGCAGCTCCTCGATCACCCGGCCGCGGACCAGCCGGGTCAGGATCGCGGCATAGCCCCAACCGAGCGAGACTGCCGGCAGCACCAGGGCCTTCGCCGTTCCGTCGTCGATCGCGGAGAACCACTGCAGCTTGACGCTGAACACCAGCACCAGCAGCAGGGCCAGGAAGAAGTAGGGCACCGCCACGCCGGCGAACGAGATCCAGCGAGCCAGCGTGTCGAGCGCCGAGCCGGGCCGCATCCCCGCGACCAGACCGAGCGGAACTCCGATCGCCACCGCCACGAGCATCGACGCCAGCGTCAGGACCAGCGTGCTCGGAGCCCGGGAGAGCAGCTCGAAGGCCACCGAGTTCTGGGTCAGGAACGACGTGCCGAGGTCGCCGCGCAGCAGCTGGCCGGCGAAGGCGGCGTACTGGCGCCACAGCGGGAGGTCGAGCCCGAGCTGCTGGCGCAGCGCGGCGATCTGCTCGGGGGAGGCGTTCGCGCCGTACAGGATCACCTTGGCCGGGTCGCCCGGAACGACGTGCACCAAGATGAACGCGATCACTGTGATGCCCAGCACGACCGGGACCGCCGCGCCGAGCCGGCGCAGGACGAACAGCGCCATCAGCCGACGGTGGCGCTGTGGAACGCCAGGTAGCCGTTGAGGGTCTGGTGCAGGTTCTTCACCTTCGGCGAGAGCGTGAACGCACCCGCGACATCCCACAGAGGCAGGAACATCGAGTCCTGCATCAGCTTCGTCCCGATCTGCTGGTACAAGTTGTTTCGGGCGGCCTCGGCTGCGGTGGCGTTGGCCCGGGCGATCATCTTGTCGATCGCCGGGTTGTTGTAGTGGGACCAGTTGAAGCCCGACTCGATCGCGTTGGAGTTGACCCAGATGTTGAGCAGGTACGGGTCGGCGCCGTAGTAACCGAACGAGCCGAGGTTGTGCACGCCGGAGTTGAAGCTGGCCTGCGCGGTGGCGAACGGCTGGACCGACGTGGTCGCGCTGAAGCCGACCTTCTGCAGCTCCGAGACGATGAACTGGGTCGGCAGCTCCAGGCCTGCCCCGCTGAACAAGATGATGTCCAGGTTGAGCTTCTGGCCGTTCTTTGTCCGGGTGCCGCCGTCATCGACGGACCAGCCGGCCCGGTCGAGCAGCGCTGCCGCCTTGTCCGGGTCGTAGGAGTAGGTCTTGCTCGCCGCCTCGCTGTACCCGGGGGTGATCGGGGTCAGCACGTTGTGGGCCGGCTTGTAGACGTCGTACAGGATGCTCTTGACCATCGCGTCCTGGTCGACCGCGGACAGGATCGCCTGCCGGACCAGCGGGTCGTCAGTCGGCGGCTTGGCCACGTTGATCGGCATCCCGAGCGGAGTACCGATCGAGGGCACCACCAGTTGCTGGTACCTGCCGGACTTCTGGGCGGCGGAGATGTTGTTCGGCGGCAGGTTCATGGCGATCTGCAGCTGACCGCTCTGCAGCGCGTTGTAGCGGCCGCTGTCGTCGGTGACGATCCGGAAGACCAGCTTGTCGAGCTTGGCCGGCCCGTCGCCGAGCGCCTTCGGCCCCCAGGTGTATTTCGGGTTCTTCAGCAGTGTGAGCTGGCTGCCGGTTTGGTAGCTGTCGAATGTGAACGGCCCGGTGCCGACCGGGTGGTTGCCGAAGCCGGTCGGTCCGTACTTGGTCAGCGCGGCCGGCGACGAGATACCGAAGTTGCCGGCCGCCTGCTGGTGCAGGAATGACGCGTTCGGCTCGGTGAAGACGATCTGCACGGTGTAGTCGTCGAGTACCTTCGTCTCGCGGTACGGCCCGAGCGCCCCCAGCCCGCTCTTGGACTTCGTCCGCGGGTCGACCACGTGGTCGTACGTCGCCTTCACCGCGGCGGCGTTGAACGGGGTGCCGTCGTGGAACGTCACGCCCTTGCGCAGCTTGAAGGTGTAGACCGAGGCGTCGGGCGAGATCGTCCAGGACTCGGCCAGGCCCGGGTGGAAAACGCTGCCGCCGTTGCCGTCGGGCAGCCAGTAGACCAGCGGGTCGAACAGCGCGAACGAGATCAGCAGGGTCAGCGCCAGACCGGTGGCTCCGGGGTCGAGCGTGTCGGGCGTGGCGTTGATGCCCATCGTCAGCGTCCCGCCACTGGACGAGACCGCGGCGGTCGTGGTGGCGTCGTCGGCGCTGCAGGCGGACAGCACCGAGGCAAGGCCGACCCCGGCGGCGAGGCCGCCGCCCAGCCCCAGCAGCCGGCGGCGGGAGATCGGACGGCGGACGGCGGTGCCGAAGGCCGCGGTGGTGGAGGCCCCGGCGGTGGAGACCGCGGTGGTGGAGCGATGGGGGTGGTGGTCCATGAGAGGTGCTCCTCGAGGTGACAGGCCAAGCTCTTCCGTATGTTGTATACGGCCTGTGCTACGGGCATATTTCCGATCCGCCACGTGACAGTTTCGTCTCCGACTGTGGAGCGGTGGCCACCCTGCGCTTGTTTCCTTGAAACACAGGGCTCCACGGCAGGGAGGGCAGCAGAACTTCCGGCCATGGCCCGGGGCCGACAGAGGAATCGGTCCTCGCGAGTGGAGGCCGTCGAGATCGCCGTCGTATACAGATTGCGGGTGTCGCGGTGGCCTGTGGTGGGCTCAGGCGCGATCGAGCCGGGGCCGCAGTGAACTGCGCACGCTCAGCACGTGGTGGCGGGCGGCCGCCTCGGCGAGGTCGGCGTCACCGGCCTCGATGGCTTCGATCAGGCCGTAATGCTCGGTCCACGCGGCCGGGTTCTGCAGCGGCGCACTCTGCCTGAGCAGCCACTGGCCGCGCTTCACCATCGGGATCGCGATGGCGATCAGGTAGCTGTTGCGGGTCATCTCGAATACCAGCGAGTGCAGCTCGGTGTGCAGGGTCGACAGGGTGTCGAGATCCTGGTCCGGCCCGGAGTCGCGGACCATGGCCAGGATCTCCCAGGCCCGTTGCAGCAAAGCGGTTGGCGGCTCCTCGACCGAGGCGGCCAGGCGGGCTCCCAACGGCTCCAGTGCGAGCCGGACATAGAACAGGTCGTCGGCCTGGCGGGCCGACAGCTTCGCCACGAACGCCCCGCGCCGGGCGACCACGTCGAGAAAGCCCTCGGCCTCCAGCACCCGCATCGCCTCCCGGATCGGGTTGCGCGAGACGCCGAGCTGCTGGGCCAGCCGATCCTCGACGAGCCGTTCGCCCGGTTGCAGCGAACCGTCCAGGATCAGCCGGCGCAGTTCCGCCGCGACCACGTCGCGCAGGGGCAGATGGCCGTCTCCGACAAGAACCGGGTTGGAGGTCACCAGGTCGACTGTATACGAACCGCCAAACCGGTTCAGCCGTTACCGCCGCCGACACTGCCCGGAGCGTCGGACTTGCCCGGCGTGGCGTCGACGCCGGCCTCCTTGCGCTGGGCGGCGGTGATCGGCGCCGGCGCGGCGGTCAGCGGGTCGTACCCACCGCCGGACTTCGGGAACGCGATCACGTCGCGGATCGACTCGGTGCCGGCCAGCAGCGCGGTGATCCGGTCCCAGCCGAACGCGATCCCGCCGTGCGGCGGCGCGCCGAACTTGAACGCGTCGAGCAGGAAGCCGAACTTCTCCGAAGCCTCCTCGTCGGTCAGGCCCATCACCTTGAAGACCCGCTTCTGCACGTCCTCGCGGTGGATACGGATCGACCCGCCGCCGATCTCGTTGCCGTTGCAGACGATGTCGTACGCGTACGCCAGCGCCGAGCCCGGGTCGGTGTCGAAGGTCTCCAGCGAGTCCGGCTTCGGCGAGGTGAAGGCGTGGTGGACCGCGGTCCACGCACCCGAACCGACGGCGACGTCACCGGCGGCGGTCGCCTCATCTGCCGGCTCGAACAGCGGCGCGTCGACGACCCACACGAACGACCACGTCGACTCGTCGATCAGGCCACCGCGGCGGCCGATCTCCAGCCGGGCCGCGCCGAGCAGCGCCCGCGACGACTTCACCGGACCGGCGGCGAAGAAGATGCAGTCCCCCGGCTTCGCGCCAACGTGGTCGGCGATGCCCGCGCGCTCCTCGTCGGACAGGTTCTTGGCCACCGGGCCGCCGAGCTCGCCGTCCTGACCAACGAGCACGTACGCCAGACCGCGAGCTCCACGCTGCTTGGCCCAGTCCTGCCACGCGTCCAGCTGCTTGCGCGGCTGGTCCGCTCCCCCGGGCATCACGACGGCACCGACGTACGGCGCCTGGAACACCCGGAACGGCGTGTTCTTGAAGTACTCCGTGCACTCCACCAGCTCCAGGCCCATCCGCAGATCCGGCTTGTCGCTACCGAACCGCGCCATCGCCTCGGCGTACGTCATCCGCGGGATCGGCGTCTGGACGTCGTACCCGACGAGCTTCCAGAGCGCGGTCAGGACCTCCTCGGACAGCGCGATGATGTCGTCCTGGTCGACGAAGCTCATCTCGATGTCGAGCTGGGTGAACTCCGGCTGCCGGTCGGCCCGGAAGTCCTCGTCGCGGTAGCAGCGGGCGATCTGGAAGTACCGCTCCATCCCGGCCACCATCAGCAACTGCTTGAACAGCTGCGGCGACTGCGGCAGTGCGTACCAGCTGCCCGGCTGCAGGCGAGCGGGCACCAGGAAGTCGCGGGCGCCCTCGGGCGTGGAGCGGGTGAGCGTCGGCGTCTCGATCTCGACGAAGTCGTGCTTGGCCAAGACCTCACGGGCCGCCTTGTTGACCTCGCTGCGCAGGCGGATCGCCGTACCCGGGCCCTGGCGGCGCAGGTCGAGGTAGCGGTACTTCAGCCGGACCTCTTCGTTCACCGGCGTCGCGTGGTGCTCCTCGACCGGGAACGGCAGCGGCGCGGCCTCGTTCAGCACCTCGACCTCGGTCGCGATGATCTCGATCTCGCCGGTCGGGAGGTTCGGGTTCGCGTTGCCCTCCGGTCGCAGGGCGACCTCGCCGACGATCTTCAGGCAGTACTCCGAGCGCAGGCCGTGCGCGGCGTCCTCGTCGCGGATGACCACCTGCACGGTGCCGGTCGAGTCGCGCAGGTCGATGAAGGCCACGCCACCGTGATCGCGTCGCCGCGCCACCCAGCCCGCCAGGATCACGGTCTGCCCGGTGTGCTCGGCGCGCAACGAGCCTGCGGAATGGGTACGGATCACGAGTTCTCCTGAGTAGTGGTATCGATACGGGGTCGGATGTCGGCCTCGGGCGGCGTCCAGGTCGCGGCGTCGGCGGGCACCTGCTCACCGCTACGGATGTCCTTCACGGAGTCCTCAGCGGGACCGTCCGCTGTGCCTTTGAACCAGACGAACGGGATGCCCCGCCGGTCCGCGAACCGGATCTGCTTCCCGAACTTCGCCGCGGCCGGTGCCACCTCGACCGGGATCCCCCGGCCGCGCAACGTCGCCGCGGTCCGCATGGCCTCGGCCCGGTCCTCTTCCGCGGTGAGGGCCACGAGTACGGCGGTCGGCGTACTGCGGGTGCCCTTGAGCAACCCCTGGCTGACCAGCCGGTGCACCAACCGGGACACGCCGATCGAGATCCCCACACCTGGGTACGTCGTCTTGCCGTCGGACGCGAGGGCGTCGTACCGGCCACCGCCACCGACCGACCCGAACGACTCCTGGCCGACCAGGTACAGCTCGTAGACCGCGCCGGTGTAGTAGTCCAGGCCGCGGGCGATCCGCAGGTCGGCCATCAGCAGGCCGGGTGCGTGCTCGGCGGCCGCGGCCATCACCTGGCTCAGCTGCTCGAGCCCCTCGTCCAGCGTCGGGTGCTCGACGCCGAGCGCACGAACCTGATCCACGAAGGACGTGTCCGTGCTGGAGATGTCGGCCAGCTGCACCGCGAGCCGGGCCTGCTTGTCGGTCGCACCCGCCTCGATCAGCCGCTCGACGACCTTGTCCGGGCCGATCTTGTCGATCTTGTCGACGATCCGCAGCACCGAGGTCACGTCGTCCAGGCCGAGCCCGCGGTAGAAACCCTCGGGGATCTTGCGGTTGTTGACCTTGATCACGAACTCCGGCACCGGCAGCCGGCGCAGCGCGTCCGCGATCACCAGCGGGAGCTCGACCTCGTAGTGGTTCGGCAGCTCGCCGGAGTCGATGATGTCGACGTCCGCCTGGGTGAACTCGCGGTAGCGGCCCTCCTGCGGGCGCTCACCCCGCCAGACCTTCTGGATCTGGTAGCGGCGGAACGGGAAGACCAGCTTGCCGCTGTGCTCCAGCACGTACCGCGCGAACGGCACCGTCAGGTCGAAGTGCAGACCGAGCGCGGCGTCCTCATCGGCTCCGGCGGCGAGGCGCCGTACGCCGTAGATCTCCTTGTCCGCATCCTCGCCCTGGTTGGACAAACGCTCGACCGGCTCGACCGCGCGGGTCTCGATCGACGCGAAGCCGTGCAGCTCGAACGTCTCCCGGATCACGTCGAGGAACTGCTGCTCGACAATGCGATCCGCCGGCAAAAACTCGGGGAACCCACTCAATGGGGTCACCTTGCTCATGGTTTCGGTATCTCCAGGTCCTGCAAGTAGGGGTTGGTCGCCTTCTCCCGGCCGATCGTGGTCTGGCCACCATGACCCGGCAGGACGACGATCTCGTCGCGCATCGGCAGGATCTTGGTGGCCAACGTATGCAGCATCGCCGGATGGTCGCCCCCAGGCAGATCCGTCCGGCCGATCGACCCGGCGAACAACACGTCACCGGAGAACAGAACCGCGGGCACGTCTTCCGGCCCGTCGTACGGCGTGGTGAACGTGACCGAACCCCGGGTGTGCCCCGGCGTGTGGTCGACGGTGAAGCCGAGGCCGGCCAGCTCGAGACTCAGGCCGTCCTTGAGTTCGGAGACGTCGTCGGGCTCGGCGAACTCGTGGTTGCCGCCCAGCAGCATCCGCGCCGTCTCCGGGCTGAGGCCGGCCATCGGATCGGCCAGCAGGTGCCGGTCGTCCGGGTGGATCCAGGCGGTCGCGTCGTACGTCCCGCAGACCGGCAGGA
Source organism: Kribbella sp. NPDC050281 (assembly GCF_040655855.1). Classification (NCBI taxonomy): domain Bacteria; kingdom Bacillati; phylum Actinomycetota; class Actinomycetes; order Propionibacteriales; family Kribbellaceae; genus Kribbella; species Kribbella sp. NPDC050281. The sequence goes on from NZ_JBFAKS010000009.1 coordinate 178,685, forward strand.
CCGAGAACATGTGGTCGATGTGACCGTGTGTGAGCAGGACGGCCACCGGTTTGAGCTTGTTCTCCCGGACCACCTGCTCGACGCCCGCGGCCGCGTCCTGGCCCGGGTCGACGACGATGCATTCCGCGCCCTGGCCGGTGGCGACGACGTAGCAGTTCGTACCCCACGACCCCGCGGGGAACCCGGCGATGAGCACGACTGACCTTCCTGGAACGGTTCGGGACCACCCAAGGCTACCGGTGCGAAGGCGGTGAGTTCGAACCGGATTGTGACGCAACACCGTTGCGTCCGCGACGGGAGTTTGTGATTGTTCAGGGATAAGCGTCGGGAAAGCGCCTCGACGCGCCCGGCCAGGCCTTGTTCGCGCGGTTGGACCAGGGACTGACCAGAATGGGCACGAGCGCAGTACATACCGCCGGAAGGGGCGAGTTGTGGCCGGAGAGAGCTGGGGCCGGGTAGCGGAGGACGGAACGGTCTTCGTACGGACCAAGGACGGTGAACGCGCGGTCGGCCAGTGGCCGGACGCCAACCCAGAGGAGGCCCTCGCCTTCTACACCCGCCGGTACGACGCCTTGGCGTTCGAGGTGGATCTGCTCGAACAGCGGGTCCAGGCCGGCACCGTGTCGCCCGACGACGCGCGCGCCGCGGTGAAGAAGGTGACCAGCTCGATCGAAGAGGCCCAGGCGGTCGGCGATCTCGACGGCCTGCGGACCCGGCTCGAGGCGCTCACCCCACTCGTCGCCCAGCAGCGCGAACGGCGCAAGGCCGAACGGGCCGCGAAGGTCGAGGAAGCCCGCTCCGCCAAGACCAAGATCGCCACCGAGGCCGAGACCATAGCGGCCGGCACCGACTGGCGCCACGGCGTCACCCGCCTGCGCGAACTGCTGGACGAGTGGAAGGCCCTGCCGCGGCTGGACAAGTCCAGCGACGACGAGCTGTGGCACCGGTTCTCTTCCGCGCGTACGACGTACACCCGGCATCGCAAGCAGCACTTCGCCGAGCTGTCCTCCAAGCGTGAGGAGGCGGCCGTGGTGAAGGAGCGGCTCGCGGCCGAGGCGGAGACGCTCGCGGCATCGACCGAGTGGGGTCCGACGTCGGGCCGCTTCCGCGACCTGATGCGGCAGTGGAAGGCCGCCGGCCCCGCGCCGCGCGAGGTGGACGACAAGCTGTGGGCGCGCTTCCGGGCCGCCCAGGACATGTTCTTCGGTGCCCGGGACGCCATCCAGGCCGAGGAGAACGCCGAGCAGGTCGAGAACCTCCGCGCCAAGGAGGCCCTGCTGGTGGAGATCGAGACGATCGTGCCGGTGGACGACGCGAAGACCGCGCGCGAGCAACTGCGCGAGTACCTCGACCGCTGGGACCAGATCGGCAAGGTCCCGCGCGACGCGATGCGCTCGGTCGACTCCCGCCTGCGCGCCGTCGAGCAGGCCGTCAAGTCCGCCGAGGACGAGGTCTGGAACCGCAGCAACCCCGAGGCCCGCGCCCGCGCCGAGGCCACCGTGAAGCAACTCCAGTCCCTCATCGCGGACCTGGAGAAGCAGGCTGCCAAGCACGAATCCCAAGGCAACGCCCGCAAAGCCACCGAAGCCCGAGAAGCCATAGCCGCCCGCCGAGAATGGCTCACCCAAGCCCAAAACGCCCTCACCGACTTCAGCTGACCCTGTGGATAACTCGAATCACGCCTAGGCGGTTGTCGGTCATCCTGCTGGGATGTTCCAGTACGACGAGCCCTACTACTTCGCGGGCATTCCCTTCACGGCCCGCCAGGTGCCGCGCAAACTCGCATGGCTGCTGGGCCGTGGCCTGATTCGCCAGCTCCTGAAGGGTGTCTACATCGATGTCCGGGTGCGTGACTCACCCCAGCTTCGGTGCGACGCCCTCCGCCTGGTCGTTCCGCAGGACGCTGTCGTGCGGGGTCGAGCCGCCGCGTGGCTCCACGGGATCGACACGACGGCACTCGGGGCTGAGGATCTCATCCAGCCTGAGTGGACCCATCAACCGATCACCGAGGTCGTCGAGGTCGACGGCATTCGGGTGACCAGCCCGGCAGCCACCGCACTCGGGCTGGCGATGCAGCTGCCACGGCCGTTTGCCCTGTCCGCTGTGGACGCCATCCTCCGCTCGGGCAAGGCCGACCGCTGGGCCCTTCGGGCCGCCTCGGCCGCGTACGAAGGCCATCGCGGCTATCGCCAGGGCCAGACGATCCTCCGCTACGCGGACCGACGCGCCGCCTCGCCTGGAGACTCCTGGCTTCGGCTCCGGCTTCTGGATGCTGGTTTCGGTACGCCCGACCTTCAGGTTCGCGTGGATGGGCCCAGCCGCGTCTACCGGCTTGATCTTGCTTATCCGGATCGGCCCGTGGATGGGAAGTGGCTGGGGTTGGAGTACGACAGCGACCAGTGGCACTCGACGCAGAAACAGCAGTTGCGCGACGAGACCCGGCGTACTGAGCTGGATGCTCTTGGCTGGCACGTGATCTCGGTACGGCGGACCGACCTGTGGGGCTCGTAGCCGGCGCTCGAGCTCGCTGTTGGCGCATTCCTGTGCCAGGAGCCCAGACTCCCCCGCCGCTGGTGACCGCCGCCGGTGGATCGGCAGGTCAGGCCGGTGGGGACTCCCGGTCTGACCTGCCGATTCCTCTAGGACCTACCGCGCACTGCGGAGGGTGGCTGCGGACCTCCGGTTGGCGCGGCGGTGATAGAGGCACGCCAGGCCCAGCAGGGCGATGGCGCCGACTGTGGAACCGAGGATGAGGTCGTTGTAGGTGTCGGTGGGTGCTGCGGCGGCGGTGTCGTAGCCGCCGGCTACGCCCTGGTCTGAGTAGTGGGTGCCGGGGAGTTTGTCGGAGTAGCGGGTGGAGACGAGCTCGTTGTAGGCAGCGATGGTGATCGGGCTGGGGCCGATCGACTTGGTGGCGGAGGCGTTGAGGGGGCGGATCCGGGTGCCCGTGAGGGCGTACCAGGCGCCGATCTGAGGCTCGGTGAAGACGACCGCGCCGCGGGCTGCGGCGAACATGCGGGCTTCGGTGTTACCGCTTGCCACGTTGACTGCCTGCCAAGCACCGGCTTGGTCTGGAGCGGTGTAGACCGTCAACGCCTGACCACCCTTGCTGGCGGGCGTGGCGGCGTACCAGAAGGTCGCCACTGGCGCCGAGGCGTCGCGAACGAAGGCCGGGTTGAGCGCGTACACCGCGTGGGTGTCCTGCGAGACCGTGGCCGCGGTCTTGGCAGATCCGGTCGAGACCTTGCCGAGCAGGCCGAGGGCCGTCGCCGAGTGTGCCGCGGTGGTTGCCTTTGACAACTCATCGCTGGAGACCGGCTCGGGACCGGCCGCACCGGCAGTCCCGCCGACGGTCAGCACGAGGCCGAGACCGACGGCCAGTACGGCGCTGAGACGGAGCAGGATGTTCTTCGGGCGGGGCATGTCAGGCTCCGATCCGGTACAGGGAGTGGGTCCAGGTGAACTGGGAGTTGGACCGGTACCAGGTGTACGTCGAGTAGTTGTAACGCGGGTCGTCCGGCCAGGGGTTGTAGTACTCGATCGTCGAATCGGAGGAGTCGTACCCGATGATGTCCATCATGTGCCCGCCGCCCGACGACCAGCCGATGCGCGTCATCACCGGGCGCCCGGCCGCGATCTCGCCGACGAGCGTGCTGAAGCTGAGCGTGGACGACACGTAGCTCCCGGCGCTGATCCCGATCGACCGGAACGCCCGCTGGTCGTTCGCCAGCGTGGCCTGGTTGTTCGGACATGTCACGTTCGTGCTGTTGCCGAAGGCCAGGTTGCAGAACTGGTTCTGCGAGTACGACTTCCCGTAGAAGGCGGCGATGCTGTTGCCGGTGGCGGCCCAGCACCAGTTCGACTTCTGCTGCGCCTGCCCGGTGACGTTCAGGTAGTAGCTGCCGGGCGCGGCCGAGGCGGGCGGAGCGAGCGGTACCAGCGTGGCCAGGCCGATGATCATTGCCAGAAGCAATGACCAGGTACGGCGGGGGCGGAGCCTGCGCATGGATCCTCCTTCGGTGGATGGGGAGAGATCCATCGTCAGGAGCACGTCCGCGCCCGGCAAGGACCGGCGGACCGGCCGGATGCCCACTGTGAACGCGACGCAGCCGTGAACAGCGCGTGACGAACTACTGCCGGACAGTGCTGTGAATGTTTACACTGACCGGCGGACCCAAGGAGCATCACCATGATCGAATCGTCGGTGCGGCCTGTGACTCCGGAAACGTCGTTCGCCGAGGCGCTGCGGCAGGCGATCGCGCGCCGTGGCCTGGCCCTGAACCGCATCCGCACGCATCTGGCCGACCGCGGGCTCCACGTCGGCGTCGCGACGCTCAGTACCTGGCAGAGCGGCCGCCGGATCCCGCGCGAGGACTCGCTGGCCGTCATCAGTGCGCTCGAGGAGCTCCTGCGGCTGCCACCCGGCTGGCTCACGGTTCGCATCCCGCCGGCCCGCAGCGAACCGGCCGCGACGACGCCGCCGTACGCCGTCGTCGACTATGCCGTGTCCCTCACCCGCCTGCTCGATCGGCTTCGTCGCGACGCTCACGGCCGGCTCCGCACCCTCTCCGTGCTCGACGAGATCCACCTCGGCCCGGACCGGAGCGCCCAGCGGAGACGCGTGACTCAGAGCGTTGTCGCCGTGGAGCCGGTGGACCGGCTCATCATCGCGCACCAAGGCGAACCCGGATGCGATGTCGACCAGCTCGCCCTGCACGCGGTGAGCGGCTGCCGGACCGGCCGGGTCGCGCGTGCTCCCGAGGCCGGCGCCATGCTGGCCGAGCTCCTGCTCGATCGGCTTCTCGCCGTCGGCGACACGGCTGTCGTGCACTACGAGATCGAGGACCGGACCGGCCTGCCGTCGGTGGACTACCCACGGTTCAGCGAGTGGGGCGGTGCGCACTACGTGCTCGAGGTGCAGTTCGACCGGGCCGCCCTGCCGGTTCGCGTGCACGAGTTCCGTCGCCGGCACACCAGCGGTCCCGATCTCCTGCGGCGCGAGCTGATGCTCACCGCCGACGGCCGCGCGCACGTCGTCGAACCCTCCGCCGATCCTGGCACGGTCGGCATCGCGTGGGAGTGGGACTAGGTCTGGAAACCGGCGTGGACGTGGTCGTGGTGGGTCTGGTCGGAGAAGAAGGCGGCGCCGGAGAGTTGGTACGGGCCGCCGACGTTGTAGGAGCCGAGGGATTCGGCCGCACGCATGTACGACGTGACCAGGGAGCGTGAGGTGCCTGGGGCGACGACCGCGTGGCCGTTGATCTGCCAGGTGTCGAAGGCTCGGCCGCGCGGATGGTCGCTGGGGCGGTTGGTGCCGAAGACGTTGATCGGATGGCCGGAGCGGATCACGCTGATGCCGATGCGGTAGGTCTTGGCGAGCTCGAGCATCGTGGTGAGCACGCTGTCGTGGACCTGCCCGGAGCGAATGTCCGCCGCGGAGGCCGGCGGCAGAGCGATCCGCTCACTGGCCAGCACCTTCCGAGCCACCGAGGACAACCGTGAGGTCGCCGCTCCGGGTTGCGCCGGATGCGTCGCGGTCACCCGCCAACTCCCGCCCGACCTGCTGAGCCGTACATCGACCGTGGTGCCGCTGGTCACGACGCGTCCGCCCGCAATCGTGTAGACACGGCAAGGCACCAGCACGCTGGCCGAATCGCTCAGGATCCCGCCGTACTGCGCGTCGATCACGTCGACCGCGGCCCGTGGCCGGCCCAGCAACTCCACCACCGCCGCCACCGCCGCCCGCTTGACCTCCGGATGAATCTCTCCCGCACCCGGCACCCACGGGCGCACCGCCGGCAATGCGATCGTGGGCCGTGGAGTCGCAGAGGCCGTCGGAGGTGGCGTCGTCACGACCGTCGGAGGTGCGGCTGAGGCCGGCGTACTCGAGGAAGCTGAGGTCGTTGGAGACGGGCTCGCAGGACTGCTGCATCCGGCCAGCAACCCAGCCCCGACGATCAGCAGACTGCGGCGTTTCACGAACAGACTCGGCAGTCCGTGTAGTCGCCGAGGAACAAGCCGTGCTCACGGCAACGAGTGAACGCCGTAGCGGCCGGCTCCGGATCCCACATCCGCGGCAGCTCCACCTGCTCAGCCGGCGGCCGGTAGTCCCGCACCACTTCCTCGTAATCGGCCAGATACTTCTCCGCGTACGGCGGCTCGTACGACAGCATCTCCCACCGGAAGCGCGCCTTCGCCAACCCGATCACCCGCAGCAGGAACCCACGCTCGGCCTCCCAGCCCACCGACGGCCACGGCAACTCGTCCAGATCGAAGCTCTCGTTACCCAGCCCGATCCGCGAATTGCACAGCAGCAAGGCGAACCCGCGCTGGAACCCGGTCTCCGCCAGCTCGCACGCCGCCAGCGCAAGCACGTCCAGGAACACGTCCGAACCACCATTGGACAGCCGCACGCGCGGCCCGGCGACCGAACTGCCGAAGGCGTTGCCCACCGCCCCTACTGAGTGACGCGGTAGACGTCGAAGACACCCTCGACGGACCGGACTGCCTTGAGGACGTGGCCGAGGTGGGTCGGGTCGCCCATCTCGAAGGTGAAGCGGGACTTGGCGATCCGGTCGCGGGTCGTGGTCAGGGCCGCGGACAGGATGTTGACGTGGTAGTCGGACAGCACGCGGGTGATGTCCGACAGCAGACGCGCCCGGTCCAGCGCCTCGACCTGGATCGCGACCAGGAAGACGGACTGGGCGGTCGGGGCCCACTCGACCTCGACGATCCGCTCCGGCTGGGTCTGCAGGTTCTCGACGTTGGCGCAGTCGGCCCGGTGCACCGAGACGCCGGCGCCGCGGGTGATCCAGCCGATGATCTCGTCGCCCGGAACCGGCGTACAGCAGCGCGCCAGCTTGGACAGGATGTCGGTCGCGCCCTTGACGATGACACCAGCATCGCCACGAGCCGTCCGCTTGCGCCGCTCCCGGGTGGCCGGCAGGTGGACGCCCTCGGCCAGGTCCTCGGCCGCGCCCTCCTCACCGCCGTACGTCTCGATCAGACGCCGTACGACGGCCTGTGCGCTCACGTGGCTCTCGCCGACCGCGGCGTACAGGCCGGTGACGTCCGGGTAGCGCAGCGAGTTCGCCACCGCGGTGAGGGTCTCGTGCGACAGCAGTCGCTGCAGCGGCAGGCCCTCCTTGCGCAGCTGCTTGGCGATCGCGTCCTTGCCGTGCTCGATCGCCTCGTCCCGGCGCTCCTTGGAGAACCAGTGCTTGATCTTGTTCCGCGCCCGCGGGCTCTTGACGAAGGACAGCCAGTCGCGGGACGGACCCGCGCCCTGGGCCTTCGAGGTGAAGACCTCGACGACGTCACCGTTCTCGAGCGTGCTCTCCAGCGGCACCAGGCGGCCGTTCACCCGGGCGCCGATGCAGCGGTGCCCGACCTCGGTGTGGATGGCGTACGCGAAGTCGACCGGCGACGACCCGGTCGGCAGGGACATCACGTCACCGCGCGGGGTGAAGACGTACACCTCGGAGTTGTTGATCTCGAACCGCAGCGAGTCGAGGAACTCCGACGGGTCGGAGGTCTCGCGCTGCCAGTCGACCAACTGCCGGACCCACGGCATCTCGTTGGGCCCGCCGATCTCGGTGCTGGACGGACCGGCCGCCTCGGGCACTCCCGAGGTCGGGTCCTCCTTGTACTTCCAGTGCGCGGCGATGCCGTACTCGGCCCGCCGGTGCATCGAGAAGGACCGGATCTGCAGCTCCACCGGCTTGCCCTGCGGGCCGATCACCGTGGTGTGCAGCGACTGGTACATGTTGAACTTCGGCATCGCGATGTAGTCCTTGAACCGGCCGGGCACCGGGTTCCACCGCGCGTGCAGGATGCCGAGCGCGGCGTAACAGTCCCGGACCGACTCGACCAGCACGCGAATGCCGACCAGGTCGTAGATGTCGCCGAACTCGCGGCCGCGGACGATCATCTTCTGGTAGATCGAGTAGTAGTGCTTCGGCCGGCCGGTGACGGTCGCCTTCACCTTGGCCGCACGCAGGTCCTCGTGCACCTGGTCGATCACGGACGCCAGGTACTCGTCCCGCGACGGTGCGCGCTCGGCGACCAGCCGGACGATCTCGTCGTACACCTTCGGGTGCAGGGTCGAGAAGGACAGGTCCTCGAGCTCCCACTTGATCGTGTTCATACCGAGCCGGTGGGCCAGCGGGGCGTAGATCTCGAGCGTCTCGCGGGCCTTCCGCTCCTGCTTCTCCTGCCGCAGGAACCCGAGCGTGCGCATGTTGTGCAGCCGGTCGGCGAGCTTGATCACCAGCACCCGGATGTCCTTGGACATCGCGACCACCATCTTGCGGATGGTCTCGGCCTGCGCCGACTCGCCGTAGCGGACCTTGTCCAGCTTGGTGACGCCGTCGACCAGCATGGCGATCTCTTCGCCGAAGTCGCGGGTCAGCTCGTCCACCGTGTACGGCGTGTCCTCCACGGTGTCGTGGAGCAGCGCGGCGCACAGGGTCGGCGCGGTCATACCGAGCTCGGCCAGGATGGTGGCGACGGCGAGCGGGTGGGTGATGTACGCGTCACCGCTCTTGCGCATCTGGCCGGTGTGGTACTTCTCCGCGGTCCGGTAGGCGCGCTCGATCATGCCGAGATCGGCCTTCGGGTGGGTCGCCCGGACGACCCGGAACAGCGGCTCGAGCATGGGCGCCCGGTTCGGGTGCCTGGTGCCGCCGAGGCGGGCCAGGCGGGCCCGGACGCGGGCTGGAGCGATCCTCGGCGGTTGGGCGGCAGGCGGCTCCGGCGCCGGGCGCACCGGTACCGGCGCGCGCGGAGGCTCCTGCGGTGCAACGTTCGGCACCGCTGATGCAATCGCCGGGTCTTCGCCCACGTTGTGTCCCTCCGCCGACAGACCACCAGTCTAGGGGGCGTCGGCCAACGGGGCAGAAACACCCTGTGGACAACACGCCGGGTCAACTCCCGGTCGCGGAGAGTTTGCCCGGAATCGGAACTGTCAGACGGTCACGAGGGCGCTCAGCTGCTCCCCCGCCAGGCGCTTGCGGCCCGGGAGGAAGGAAAGCTCGAGGAGGACCGCCGTATCGACCACCTCGGCCTCGCAGCGGCGGATCAGGCGCAGACAGGCCTCGACCGTGCCACCGGTGGCGAGTACGTCGTCGATCACGAGCACTCGATCACCCGGCGTGAACGCGTCCTGGTGCACCTCGATGGTCGCCTCGCCGTACTCCAGCGCGTACGACTCCTCGTACGTCGCGGCCGGCAGCTTCCCCTTCTTGCGCACCGGCACGAACCCGGCGCCGAGGGCGAGTGCGACCGGGGCGGCCAGGATGAACCCGCGTGCCTCGATCCCGACCACCTTGTCGACCACCGGGTTCCCGTCGTCGTCACGCCCGAACGCGGCCAGCGCGTCGACCACCTGGGCGAACCCGCCGTGGTCGGCCAGCAGCGGGGTGATGTCCTTGAACACCACCCCCTGCTGCGGGTAGTCCGGGATGTCGCGAATGCCGTCGGCGAGGACCTGCTCCAGCGTCCGCATCGTCACTTGCCGCGCTTCGAGCGCGGTTTGCGCGACGGCTGTGGGCGTCCGGCCGCGGCGGCCTTCATCGGCCGTGACGCCGGCGTCGGCGCCGTACCAGCCGGGCGGTCCTGCTTGCGCGGCGTGTCCTGTACGGCGGTCCGCGCGGCGACCGCACCAGCACCGGCCGTCGCCACGGCAGGAGCCGGCGTACCGGCGGCCGCGGCCTGAGCCCGCTTGGCCATCACCCGGCGGCGCAGCGCCTGCATACCCGGCTCACGCTCCTTGAAGACCGCGAGCAGCGCCGGAGCGATGAAGATCGACGAGTACGCACCGACCGCGATACCGATGAACAGCGCCAGCGACAGGTCCTTCAGCGGTCCGGTCCCCAGCACGACGGTGCCGACGACCAGGATCGAGCCGACCGGCAGCAGCGCGGTGATCGTGGTGTTGATCGACCGTACGACGGTCTGGTTGACGGCCAGGTTGGTCGCGTCGGAGTAGGTGAACCGGTTGGACCCGGTGATGCCCCGGGTGTTCTCCCGCACCTTGTCGAACACCACGACCGTGTCGTACAGCGAGTAACCGAGGATGGTCAACACGCCGATCACCGTCGCCGGGGTGACGTCGAAGCCGATGATCGCGTACAGCCCGACCGTGATCGTCACGTCGTGGATCAGCGCGATGATGGCGGCCATCGAGGCCTTGGGTTCTCGGAAGTACAGCCAGATCACCGCGAACACCAAGACGAGGAACACGATCAGCGCCAGGATCGCCTTGTTCGCGATCTGCTTCCCCCAGGAGGCGCCGATCTGCTGCGAGGTCACCTGGTCGATCGGTATGCCGGCCTCCTGGGCCACCGCGGCTCGCACCTTCGCGATGTCGTCCTGGCCGAGCGGCTTGGTCTGCACCCGCACCGCGCCGTCGCCGATCGTCGTGACGACCGGGTCACCGAGATCTTTGGCGTTGGTCGCCTTCACCGCGTCGGTGAAGTTCTGCACCGTGTCGCCGGTGACCTTGACCTTGGCCTGGTACTCGACACCGCCCTTGAACTCGATTCCGAGCGCCAGGCCGCGGGCGAACAGGCCGGCCAGCGACACGATCACCAGGATCGCGGAGACGCTGAACCAGAGCTTGCGATGACCGATGAAGTCGTAGGAGACGTCACCGCGGTGCAGCTTGGCACCGAGTTGTCCGAGCTTCGACATCAGACCTCCCCTCCGACCGGCTTGCGCGTCGGCGGCGTCTTGCGCGGCCGCGCCGTCGGTTTCATCTGCCCGGGCAGCCGTTCCACGCCGAGATGCTCCGGATCCAGGCCGGACAGCTTGTGTCCGTGGCCGAAGAAGTCCGTCCGGGCCAGCAGGGTCACCAGCGGCTTGGTGAACATGAAGACGATCAGCAGGTCGATCAGCGTGGTCAGGCCGAGCGTGAACGCGAAGCCCTTCACGCTGCCGATGGCGAGGACGTAGAGGACCACCGCGGCCAGCAGCGAGATCGAGTCGGCCGCGATGATGGTGTGCTTGGCCCGGGCCCAGCCGGTCTCGACCGACGAGCGCAGGCTGCGGCCCTCGCGTACTTCGTCGCGGAGGCGTTCGAAGTAGATGATGAACGAGTCCGCGGTGATACCGACAGCGACGATCAGACCCGCGATGCCGGCCAGGCTCAGGGTGAACCCGATCGCCTTGCCGAGCAGGATCACGGTGGCGCCGGTCAGGATGCCGGCGATCGCGAGCGACGCCACTACCACGATGCCCAGACCGCGGTAGTACAGGAACGAGAAGATCACGACCAGCGCCAGACCGATCAGACCGGCCCAGATACCGGCCGACAGTTGGTCACCACCGAGCTGCGGCGACACCGTCTCGACCGAGGAGATGTCGAACGACACCGGCAGCGCGCCGTACTTCAGCACGTTCGCCAGGTCGCGGGCCTCGGCCTCGGTGAACGTGCCGGTGATCTGTGCCTGACCGCCGGGGATCGGCTGCGCGACGCTCGGGGCCGAGATGGTCACGCCGTCCAGCACGATCGCGAACTGGTTCTGGCCCTCGCCGCGCTGCGAGATGGCCGTCGTCGCGTCGAGGAAGTTGTCGCCGCCCTCGCCGGTGAACTTCAGGTTGACCTGCCACTGGAAGCCGCCCTGCGGGATGCCCGCGGTGGCGTCGGACAGGTCGGTGCCCTTCATGATCGCGGGACCGAGCAGGTACTTGGTCGTCCGCTGGCGGTCGCAGGAGAACAACGGCTTGTTCGGGTCGTCCGTCTGCGCCGCGATGTCCTTGTCGGTGCACTGGAACGCCGCGAACGCCGCCTGGGTGGCCGCGTCCGGGGTGTACTTCAGCGGGTCACCGGTGGCAGCCGGCGTGGCCGGCGTCGCAGCCGGAGTGCTCGGCTTGGCGGTCGCCGGGGTGCTCGGCTTCGGGGTCGGCGTCGGCGTGGCGTTGCCGAGGGCGCTGCTCCAGGCCCGCCCGTTCGGCGTGTTCGCCGGCGTACTGGGCTTGACCGTGGTGCTCGGCTTCGGCGTCGTGGTCGGCTTCGCACTCGGCTTCGGCGTACCCGTGGGGGTCGGCGCCGGAGTCGGCGCCGGCGCGCCCGCCTGGGCGTCGTACACGATCCGGAAGTAGAGCAGCGCGGTCTGACCGATCTGCTTCACCAGGGCGTCCTGCGTGGCCCCCGGGACGGCCACGTTGATGTGGTTCGCCCCGGAGGTGGTGATGTCGGCTTCCGCGACACCCGCACCGTTGACCCGCTGGGAGATGATGTTCTTCGCCTCGTTCAGCTGGTCGGCGGTCACCGAACCACCACCGGCGAGCGAATTCGCCGTCAGGGTGATGGTGGTGCCACCGCGCAGGTCCAGACCGAGCTTGGGCTTCCAGGTCTTGGTGAGCCCCATGATCCCGAACAGCAGGACCACAATGACCCCCAAGACGATCAGTAGCCGCCCGGGGCGGGATGTCGTCGTCGTTGCCACGTCAGTTTCAACCTTTGTGCTTCTGGGCGCGCCACACCATCTTGTGGACGCTGATGACCGCGCCGCACTCCGTCAGGGGCGGTGGATCAGTTCTCGGTGTGCGTCGGCGGGAGCTTCGGCGCGTCCTGCACCTTGTCCGCGGCCTTGTCCTTGCCTGCGTCCGGTACGTCGACGGAGTCCTTCTCGGCGTCGTCGGCCAGATCCTGTCCGGCCGGCTCCTCGATCGTCGCGGCGGGGTCCTCGTCCGGGACCACCCGGCCGACCGCGGCCTTGACCACCTGCACCAGCACGCCCTCGGAGATCTCCAGGGTCACGTACTCGTCGTCGGTCTCCTCGACGATCCCGACCAGGCCACTGGTCGTGATCACCTTCGTGCCCGGGGTGAGAGCGGCCACGGTCTCGGCCTGGCGCGCCCGCTGCTTACGCTGGGTGCGGCTCATGAACCAGATCATTCCGACGATCAGAATCAGCGGAAGCAGGAAGGTGAAGGCGGAGCCACCGCCCCCGGAAGAGGCGAGCGGTACGGCGATGAGTTGCATCGGGACTCAGAATCCTTCGTCGTCGGGAGTACGGGCGTCCGGCACGCTCTGCAAGCGCGCAGGTCGCAGCGGAATGACCTTAGGTCAGGCCACCGGGGAGTCTAGCCGTGGGCGGCAACAAGTACCTCATGACACCGGGTCACGTTTGCGTTACTCGACTCGGCCGGCGGACCGATCAACACACAGTATTCAGTCTTCGTCAAAAAGCGTGTCGGCGAACGTCGCGCCCTTCGGGACTTTCAGGCCGATGTGCCGCCAGGCCGCGGGCGTGGCGACGCGACCACGCGGCGTACGGGCCAGATAGCCCGACCGGACCAGGAATGGTTCGGCCACTTCCTCCACAGTCTCACGTTCTTCGCCGACCGCAACAGCCAGCGTCGAAAGTCCGACCGGTCCGCCGCCGAATCGGCGGCACAAGGCGTCCAGGACCGACCGGTCCAGCCGATCCAGGCCCATCTTGTCCACTTCGTAGAGCTCGAGGGCCGCTTTCGACAGCGCGAGCGTGATGATCCCGTCCGCTCGGACCTCTGCGTAGTCGCGGACGCGACGGAGCAGCCGGTTCGCGATGCGCGGCGTACCGCGGGACCTGGACGCAATCTCCGCCGCACCCTCCGGTGTGATGTCCACGTCGAGAAGCGCGGCCGACCGATTCACGATCTTCTCCAGCTCGGCCGCCTCGTAGAACTCCAAGTGACCGGTGAACCCGAACCGGTCACGCAGCGGCCCTGGCAGCAGCCCGGCTCGCGTAGTCGCGCCGACCAAAGTGAACGGCGGGATTTCCAGCGGAATCGCGGTCGCGCCCGGCCCCTTGCCGACGATCACGTCAACGCGGAAGTCCTCCATCGCCATGTAGAGCAATTCCTCAGCAGGGCGGGACATCCGGTGGATCTCATCCAGGAACAGGACCTCGCCTTCGCTCAGTCCGGACAGGATCGCGGCCAGGTCACCGGCATGCTGGATCGCCGGCCCGCTCGTGATCCGCAGCGGTGCGGACAGCTCGCTGGCGATGATCATCGCCAGCGTCGTCTTGCCCAACCCGGGCGGTCCGGACAACAGAACGTGATCCGGTGCCCGGTTGCGCCCTCGCGCCGCGTGCAGCACCAGCTCGAGTTGCTCACTGACCCGGCGCTGGCCGCCGAACTCGGCCAGCGTGCGCGGCCGCAGCGCGGACTCGATCTTGCGTTCCTCGAGGTCCACCGCGTCCGCGGACACCAGCGGCCGGACCTTGTCCTCCATCGGCTAAGCCTTCGAAAGCACGCGCAGCGCGGCGCGGAGCAGGTCGGGGACGGACGGATTCGGGTTGTCGGCAGCCAGCGGCGACACCGCGGTGACGGCGTCCTCGGCGTCACGGGTCGACCACCCCAGGCCGACCAGACCGGCATGCACCTGGTCCCGCCAAGCTTCCTGGGACTGCAGCGGGCGGCCGGTCACCGTCTTCGACGGCGCACCGATCTTGTCCTTCAGCTCCAGCACGATCCGCTGCGCACCCTTCTTGCCGATCCCCGGAACCTTCACCAGTACGGCGAGATCCTCGGAGGCGACGGCCTGGCGCAACTGGTCCGGGCTGAGCACGGCGAGTGCGGCCTGCGCCAGCTTCGGCCCGACACCGGACGCCGTCTGCAGCAACTCGAACAGGCTCTTCTCGTCGTCGTCGGCAAACCCGTACAGCGTCAGGGAGTCCTCGCGCACCACCATCGAGGTGGACACCCGCGCCTCCTGCCCCGGACGCAACCCCGCCAGCGTGCCGGGGTGACAGAACACCTGCAGGCCCACTCCCCCGACCTCGATCACGGCACTGTCCACCCCGATTGCCGCCACCGGGCCGCGCACGAACGCGATCATCCCCGACCTCCTTGCACGACCGTGCTCATCTCTTGCTCTCCTGCGCCGCTACCGCCGCACGCAGTCTGGCCACCTGCAGACGCGATTGCGCCTGCGCCATGGCTTCCAGATTCGACCGGCTGGCGGCTGCTTCCTGCAGCTTGCTGGTCACGCCGCCGCGCCACACCTGACAGATCGCGAGCGCCAACGCGTCGGCGGCATCGGCGGGCGTCGGACGCTCGGCCAGCTTGAGGATCCGCGTGACCATCGTGGTCACCTGCTCCTTGCCGGCCCGCCCCGAACCCGTCACCGCCGCCTTCACCTCACTCGGTGTGTGCAGCGAGACCGGTAGACCGCGCCGAGCAGCCACCACCATGGCCACCCCTGAGGCCTGCGCCGTACCCATCACTGTGCGGACGTTGTGCTGCGCGAACACCCGCTCGACCGCGACCGCATCCGGCCGGTGCTCGGTGATCCACTGGTCCAGCTCGGCCTCGATCCGCACCAGCCGCCGGGACACATCCAGATCGGCCGGCGTCCGGATCACGCCAACGGCGACCAGCGCCGGCGGCTTGCCCGGGGTGCCCTCGACGACGCCGAGGCCGCACCGGGTCAATCCCGGGTCGACGCCGAGCACTCGCATGGATCACCTCCGAACGTTTGTTCGACAACCCTAACGGCCGCCCGCGAGGCCCCGGAAATCGACGCGCCGCCCCGCCTCAGAAGAAGTCGAGCATGTACGCCGTGGGGCCGCCGAAGGCCGTGTCGATCGCGAGATCCGCAGCGCTTTGGCCCGTGGCCAATCCCGACGATCGCAGGGCGTTGAGCGGCGTACCGGCGTACAGAGCTGCCAGTCCGCGCGGGCCGACGCGCAGTGCGTCACCAGACGGCTGTGCGGACGTGAGACTGCCGTCGCCGTCAGCGACGGACAGGTGCCAGTCGCCTGTGTTCGCCGGCACGTCGGGGTCGTCGATCCGCAGGTCAACCTCCAGTACGGCGCCGGGCGCGAACCCGCGAGCCGCGATCGCGGCCGGGGCGTCGAGCAGCCTGAGCATCCAGCGCGAGACGTTCGCGGTGGAGTCCGCCTCGTGCTCGGCCATCAGGTTGATCGGATCGGTCGGCGGGGTGTACGCGTGCACAGTCCTCGCGATCGACGCACCTGATCCGACCGTCGTCCACAACGCCCGCGTCGTCTCCTCGGATCCGGCGATCAGTTCGTCGACGGACAGGTTCTGCTCGGACCAGTTGTAGACGACGAAACCGTCGTCGGCGACGTACGCGAAGTTTGCCTCGTCCTCCAGCCAGGACTCCAGCTGGGCGAGCGGCCAGATCAGCGGACCGTTGGACCGGCGGCTCTCATGCACCTTGCTCGCCAGGTCGATGACCAACTGAGCATCCTCCCGGCCCGCCTTCCGCAGCGTCACGCCTTTGCCGCCCAGTGACCGCAGGTCGGACGACTGGAAGGAGAACTTGTAGCGGCCGCCGGCGAACTCGTACCCCAGGTGCCGATAGAGCACTGTCGTCGCCGGATACAGGCCGGACAGCGGACAGCCCATCTCGACACTGCGCTGCAGCACCCCGCGCATGAGCATGCTGCCGACTCCGCGGCCGCGGTACTCCGGCGACACGACGACGCCCGCAATGCCGGCCATCGAGACCCGTCGACCGCCCCACCACTGCTGGAAGGGCCAGATCCGGGCCGCGGCGACGACCACGTCCCCGTCGGCCACTCCGACGTACCGGCCGTCCTCGATGAACCGCAGCGCATCCTTGCGCCACTCGTCCTTGTCCCCACCCGGTCCGAACGACCTCAGCCGGACCTCCCACACCGAGTCCAGATCAGCCTCGGAGACATCCACCACCCGCAGCGCATCCATCACGCCGCAGACCCTACGTGAGCCGTCGCCGGGCTGCTCGCTATTACTTCCGGTCCGTCACCCAGAGATGGATGGTGCCCTCGACAACAACCGTGCCGTCGTCCCGCGTCGCCTGGACCCGCACCGGCACATCCGGCCCCGCCGCCCAGGCACCCGGATCCGTCTCGGCAGAGCACGTCAGGTCGGACGTCGACTTGGCCAGATACGCGACCTCCATCCCCTTCGGCAGCCAGCGTTTCCCCACCGGAACGGTCGCCTCGGCCAACGCCCCCATCGCCGCCTCGAGACCGTTGCACACGGCAATCGCATGCACCGTGCCGATGTGGTTCTGCACCGCCCGCCGCTTCGGCAAGACGAGCGCCGCGTAGTTGGGACTCACCTGAACGAACCTCGGCCGAATCGACCGGAAGTACGGCGCCTGCCACGTGAACGCCCGCGAAAACACCCGCTCCCCACCAGGCAGCCCCCGCAACCGCTCCCACATCCCCAACACCCGACTCGCCATCCCCACATGTTACCCACGAGTCACGAGCCGTCCCTGTATTTAGACGATTCAATCCGGGGTGGATAGAGTGGGCGTGACGAGGATCTACGGCCGCGACCGGGGGACGATGGCAACGCCCAGCATCAAAGAGGTCGCGCATCGCGCGGGTGTGTCGGTCGGGACGGTCAGCAACGTACTGAATCGGCCGTGGATCGTGGCTCCCGCGACGAGGCAGCGCGTGCAGGACAGCATCCGCGCGCTGGGGTTCGTGCGTAACGAGGCCGCCCGCCACCTGCGCGCCGGCAAGAGCCGGACCGTGGGCCTGGTCGTGCTCGACGTGGCGAACCCGTTCTTCACCGACCTCGCCGAGGGCGCCGAAGCGCTCGCCTACGAGCACGACACCGTGGTGATGCTCTGCAACAGCAAGACCGATCCGGTCCGCGAAGGCCACCACCTCGACCAGCTCGAGCAGCAGCGCGTGATGGGGATCCTGATCACCCCGTTCGACAGCAATGATCCACGGCTGACGGCGTTGGTCTCGCGCGGTACGCCGGTCGTCCTCGTGGACCGCGCCGCGGATCGCGGGTTCTGCTCGGTGTCGGTCGACGACCAGCTCGGCGGACGGCTCGCCGGGAATCACCTGATCGAGTCCGGGCATCGCCGGATCGCCTTTATCGGTGGGCCCTTCACCATGCAGCAGGTGTCCGACCGGATGGCCGGGTTCGCGGCGACGGTCGAGCGGGCCGGCGACGTCGAGTTGCAGCGGTACGAGGTCGGTGTGATGGGCGTCGTGGAGGGCCGCGCGATCGGCGAGAAGATCGCGGCACTGCCACCACGGTCCCGGCCGACCGCCGCCTTCCTGGCCAACGATCTGCTCGCGCTCGGCTTCCTGCAGGCGATGTCGGTCGCCGGTCTGCAGGTTCCCCGCGAGATGGCGATCGTCGGGTACGACGACATCGACTTCGCCCGGGCGGCCGCCGTACCGCTGTCGTCGGTGCGGCAACCGGCGGAGATGCTCGGGCGGTCCGCGATGGAGTTGCTGCAGGAAGAGGTCGAGGCGGCCGAGCAGCACCGGCACCGGCAGGTGATCTTCCAACCCGACCTGATCGTCCGCGAATCCAGCGACCACACCCGGCGCCGCGTATGAGCGACCAGGTGCTGTACGAGAACCCGCTCGCGTCGGCGGCGGATCTCGACGGCTTCCGGCTCGAGGGCGATGGCGCCGTCTCGTTCCCGCTCGGCCGGCTGCGGCTGGAGAGCACGCGACCACCCGAGGACGGACAGGACGCCAACGTCGTGCTGTGGTGTCCCGAGGACTTCCCGCCGGACATCACCGTCGAGTGGGACTTCTGGCCGATCCGCGAGCCCGGCCTCTGCATCCTGTTCTTCCACGCGAAGGGCCGCCAGGGCGAGGATCTCTTCGACCTCGCCCCGAGGACCGGCCCGTACGAGCAGTACCACCACGGCGACCTGGACACGTACCACGTCTCGTACTTCCGGCGCCGCTGGCCGGCCGAGCGCGCGTTCCACACGTGCAACCTGCGCAAGAGCTACGGCTTCCACCTCGTCGCGCAGGGCGCGGACCCGATCCCCGGCGTCCTGGACGCCCAAGGTCCTTACAAACTGAGGCTTTCGGTCCATCGCGGCGAGATCACCTTCGCGATCAACGACCTGA
Organism: Kribbella sp. NPDC050281; assembly: GCF_040655855.1. Lineage (NCBI taxonomy): Bacteria > Bacillati > Actinomycetota > Actinomycetes > Propionibacteriales > Kribbellaceae > Kribbella > Kribbella sp. NPDC050281. The sequence goes on from NZ_JBFAKS010000009.1 coordinate 197,530, forward strand.
TCAGTTTCCAGTGGTACGACGACCAGCCGCTGGCCGGCGGCCGGCTCGGCTTCCGCCAGATGGCGCCGCTCGTCGGCGAGTACGCGAACCTGCGGATTTCCCGCTCCTGACTGCGCCTTCAAGCAGTCGGCAGGCCATCGCCTGACCGTTCTCTGACAAACGCTTTCCGAGCCGTTGACAATTGAGACGATTCAACCATATGGTCACATCACTTTTCGCCCGAATCACCTTCGCCACAAGGCAGGGATCCGCATGAATCACCCATGTGACAAGGCCTTCCGCCGGCCTGATGGCGGTCCATGATGAGCGCGACCGGTTGGTCGATCCGGCTGTACGAGGCCGCTGACGAGGTCGTCTGGGCGATCAAGTTGAACGCGCTGTGGATCGGCTTCACCCTGGTCGGCGGTGTCGCGCTGGGTATCGGCCCGGCGACGCTCGCAGCATATTCACTGGCCAGACGCAGGTCGTCCGGTGAATCGTTTCATGCATTGCCTGCCTTCCGTACGGCGTTCCGCCGCGAGTTCCGCCGCGGCTGCCTCGTCGTGCTCCCGTTGGTCGTGGCCGCGGTGCTCCTGATCGGCAACTACCTGTACTTCGCGTCGCTCGGGACCAAGGCGTCACTCCCCCGGCTGGCCAGCCTCGTAGCCCTGGTCGCGCTCGGTGTGATCGCCGCCTACCTGCTCCCGATGGCCGTGCACTACGACCTCAAGGTCCGCGAGTTGTTGCCCAAGGCATCGTTGGTCGCGCTCGCGCGGCCGGCCTCGTCCCTGCTTCTGCTGTTCGTCGCGGTGTCCATCGCCTACGTCTCCGGCCGGTTCCCCGTCCTCGGGATCGTGCTGGCCGGCGGCGGCTGGATCCAGCTCAACACCTGGCTCTGCCTGCGCTTCTTCGCCGAGAACGAGGCGCGCCTGCACCTGAAAGGGAACTCATGACCATCTTCTCCCGACGGCGTCTCGCCGCGGCCCTGACAACAGCACTGACAACGGCCTTGCTCGCCTCGGCCTGTTCCGGCGGTGGCGACGACAAAGGAAGCCAGGCCAGTGACGAGTTGACGGTGATGGCGCCGCTGTTCGGCACCGCACCCGATCCCAGCGGCGAGCTGCAGCAGGCGGTCGAGAAGCAGATCGGCAAGAAGCTCAAGATCACCTGGGTGCCGAATGCCGAGTACGGCGACAAGTCCAACGTCACGCTGGCCTCGGACAAGATCCCGGACGTGATGGTGGCGAACGAGAAGAGCCCGTCGTTCGTGAAGGCGGCCGATGCGGGCGCGTTCTGGGACCTGACCGGCAAGCTGGACAAGTACCCGAACCTCAAGCCGGTCGACGCTCAGACCGCCAAGAACTCGATGACCAACGGCAAGACGTACGGCATCTACCGGATCCGGCCGCTGCTGCGTTCGGGCATCGTGATCCGCAAGGACTGGATGGCCAAGCTCGGCCTGAAGGACCCGGAAACCGTCGACGACCTCTACGCGATCGCGAAGGCGTTCACCGAGCGGGACCCGGACGGCAACGGCAAGAAGGACACCTACGGCCTGATCATCCCGAAGTGGCCCGGCAACTACGCCAGCGCCAGCCCGTACGACGTGGTCGAGACGTGGTTCGGCGCCCCGAACGGCTGGGGTGAGCGCGACGGCAAACTCGTGCCGGGCTTCGACACCCCGGAGTTCCTGGCCGCGAACCGCTGGCTGCGCAAGTGGGTCACCGAAGGTCTGGTCAACAAGGACTTCGCCACCCTGGACAGTGCGAACTGGAACGACCCGTTCGTGCAGGGCAAGGGCGGCATGATCATCGACGTCAACGTCCGGGCCACCCAGCTGCTCGACCTGTTCAAGGAGAAGAACCCGAAGGACTTCGACAAGGTCACGCTGATCGGCAACCTGAAGCGCTCCGACGGCCAGAAGTTCTCCTATCCGTTCACCGGCTACAACATGGTGATGGCGATCTCCAAGCAGCACATCCGGACCGAGGAGCAGCTCGACCAGGTGCTGCAGACGCTGGACAAGCTCGAGTCCAAGGAGGGCTCGATCCTGCTCGCGAACGGCATCGAGGGCCGCAACTTCAAGGCCGACGGGAAGTACGCCGTACCGATCAACCAGGACGACCCGAAGGTCAAGGCGATCCAGAACGACGTCGACAAGGCCTTCATCCAGCTCGGGACCCGAGCCGCCGTCGGTGTCAGCGCCTACCAGCCGCGGCCGAGCGACGCGGCCAGCCGGGAGATGCGGGAGCGCTTCGACATCCTGATGAACGAGGACCTCAAGACCGCGGTGTTCAACCCGGCCCTGAGCGTGATCGCGCCGACCTCCGTGTCCAAGGGCCAGACGCTGGACACGATCGTCCCGGACGCCCGGATCAAGTACCTGTCCGGTGCGATCACCGAGGACCAACTGAAGGCGCAGATCAAGCGCTGGTACGACAGCGGTGGCACGCAGATCGCCCAGGAGGTCAACGACCTGGCCGCCAAGGCCGGCGGCTGACAGATGGCCACCGATCTGGTCCCGAGCCAGGTGGTGCCGCCGTCGGCGGCGGCCACCCCGGAGGCGCCGCGCCGCAAGCGGCGCCCCCGGCCGGTACCGCTGTGGCGGGACCTGCTGCGCTACCGCTGGCTCTACCTGTTGCTGCTGCCCGGTCTGGTGTACTTCGTCGTCTTCAAGTACCTGCCGATGTACGGCCTGACCATCGCGTTCAAGGACTACGTGCCGTTCCTCGGGTACTCCGGCAGTGAGTGGGTCGGCCTCAAGCACTTCCAGGAGTTGTTCACCGGACCGGACTTCGGCCGGTTGATGTTCAACACTCTGCTGCTCGCATTGTTGACAATAGTCTTCGTCTTCCCGGCGCCGATCGTTGTCGCGCTGATGCTGAACGAGCTGCGGGTCCGCGTGCTGAAGCGATCTGTGCAGTCGCTGATCTACATTCCGCACTTCCTGTCCTGGACGATCGTCGCGTCGCTGACCTACCTGCTGTTCTCCGTGGACTTCGGCGTGATCGCGAACTGGATCCACGGCCTCACCGGCGGTGAGAAGACCGACTACGTCGCGCAGGCCGACTGGTTCCGCCCGCTGATCGTGCTGCAACTGCTGTGGAAGCAGACCGGCTGGGGCACGATCATCTACCTGGCCGCGCTGGCCGGAGTCGACTCACAGCTGTACGAGGCGGCAAGGGTGGATGGTGCCGGGCGCTGGCGGCAGTTCTGGCACATCACGCTGCCGGCGATCCGGCCGACGATCGTGGTGATGGCGATCCTGACGTCCGGTCACCTGATGGACTCCGGGTTCGAGCAGATCTGGCTGATGACCACGTCGCTGAACCGCGATGTCGCCGACGTCTTCGACACGTTCGTGTACTACATCGGCATCACCCAGGGTTCGTTCAGCTACGCGACTGCCGTCGGCCTCTTCAAGGGTGTGGTCGGGGTTGTCCTGATCTTCGGCTCCAACCTGCTGGCCAAGCGGCTGGGCCAGCGTGGGCTGTTCTGAGGAGACGACATGAAACAACGGGTCCGGTACTACGACTCGGCCGGCAGCCGGGTGTTCGACGTACTGAATGTCGTATTGCTGACCGGTCTGGCAATCGTCACGGTTCTGCCGCTGCTGTACGTCCTGGCGGGGTCGTTCGCGACCGAGTCCGAGATCAGCTCGCGGCCGTTCTTCCTGTGGCCGCACCGGTTCGTCACCGACACGTACCACTACATCTTCTCCACTGACACCTTCGTCCGCGCCTTGCTGACCACGATCGCCGTGACCGCGGTCGGCACGGTGATCCAGCTGGCGCTCACGTTGACCATGGCCTATCCGCTGGCCAAGCGATTCCTGCCCGGCCGCGCACTGGTGCTGAACCTGGTGATCTTCACGCTGGTGTTCAGCGGCGGCATGATCCCGACGTACCTGGTGGTGCGTGATCTCGGCCTGCTGGACAGCTACTGGGCGCTGATCCTGCCGCTGGCGATCAACCCGTTCTACCTGATCGTGGTGAAGAGCTTCTTCCAGGAGTTGCCCGAGGCGCTGGAGGAAGCAGCCCGGATCGACGGGTGCAACGAGCTGAACGTGTTCCTGCGGATCGTGCTGCCGCTGTCGAAGCCGATCATCGCGACGTTCTCGCTGTTCTACGCGGTCGGCATCTGGAACGACTACATGTCGCCCTTGCTCTACATCGACGACAGCAGGAAGTGGACGCTGCAGATGATCGTCCGCCAGTTGACCGCGGCGAACGCGGACTCGGCGAACGTGCTGCAGCAACTGGAGACCGTCACGTTCCCGGAACAGGGCCTGAAGTTCGCGGTCGTGGTGGTCGCGACGCTGCCGATCCTGTTCTTCTACCCGTTCCTGCAGAAGCACTTCGCCAAAGGCGTCCTGATCGGATCGGTGAAAGAATGACAACACTGCAATGGCTGGAAACGCCTTGCCGGCAAGGCGTTGCCTGGGGTGTCCCGTGGCCGCGCGGCACCGTTGCCGAGGGCACACACTTTGCCCTGGCCGACGGTACGCCGGTGCAGAGCTGGACCACCGCGACCTGGCCCGACGGCTCGGTCAAGTGGTCGGCCCACGCGATCGGGCCATCCGAGCACCCGGAGTCGTCGTACGAGCTCGTGCCCGGTCAGGAGCCGACAGCCCCAGGTACGCCGGTCCAGGTCGAGCAGACTGCGGATGGCGTACGGGTGACGACCGGCGAAGTCACGTGGATGCTCACCAAACCGCACCTGATCGCGTCGATTGTCGACAACGACCAAGAGGTCGTGCGCGACGTACGGCTGGTCAGCCTGCGACAGGACGCGCCGGACGAGGACCTGGGCCGCACCCGGGAGCAGACCACCGCGAGCGTCGACCGCATCACCGTCGAACAGGACGGTCCGGTGCGAGCCGTGGTCAAGCTGGACGGCAAGCATGGCGACTGGCTGCCGTTCTCGGTCCGCCTCTACTTCTACGCCGGTGCGACCGACGTACGCATCGTGCACAGCTTCATCTGGGACGGCGAGCCGGACCGGGACTTCCTGGCCGGGCTGGGTCTCAGCGCGGACGTCGTGATGCGCGACGAGCCGCACAACCGGCACATCCGCCTGGCCGGCCCATCCGGCTTCCTCACCGAGGCAGTCCGCGGCCTCACCGGTCTACGCCGCGATCCAGGTGAAGAGGTACGACGTGCACAGGTCGCCGGGCACGCGATCGAGGACATCCCGAACCCCGAGGTGTCAGACCGACTGCACCTGATCCCACAGTGGAACGACTACACGCTCGACCAGAGCAGCGCCGACGGCTTCACCCTGCGCAAGCGCACCGGATCGGAGCACGCCTGGGTCACGATCCCGGCCGGCACCAGGTCGCCCGGCTACGGGTACGTCGGTGGTGTCAGCGGCGGACTCGGATTCGGCCTGCGCGATTTCTGGAAGCTGCACCCGACCCGCCTGGACATCCGCAACGCCGCCACGGACGTCGCCACCGCCACGGTGTGGATGTGGTCGCCCAGCGCGCCCGCGATGGACGTGCGCTACTGGCACGACGGCATGGACCAAGACAGCTACGCCGAGCAGCTCGAAGGCCTCGAGATCACCTACGAGGACTACGAACCAGGCTTCGGCAACGCGCACGGCGTCGCCAGGACCCACGAGCTGACGCTGCGAGTGCATGACACCACTCCGTCGGCCGACGACCTCGCCGAGCACGTTGCGCTGCTCAACTCCCCCGGTCTGCTCGCGGCGGCGCCGGCACGGTTCCTGGAGGCAGGTGTCTTCGGCAGCTGGAGTCTGCCGACCGCCGACGACCAGGACATCGAGGCGCGGCTGAACTTCCTGTTCCAGTACTACGTCGGTCAGCGAGAGCAACGGCGCTGGTACGGGTTCTGGGACTACGGCGACGTCATGCACACCTACGACTGGGACCGGCACACCTGGCGGTACGACGTCGGCGGCTATGCGTGGGACAACTCGGAGCTGTCGCCGGATCTCTGGCTCTGGTATCAGTACCTGCGGACCGGCCGGGCGGACGTATTCCGGTTCGCGGAGGCGATGACCCGGCACACCGGTGAGGTCGATGTCTACCACCTCGGCCGGTGGAAGGGCCTCGGCTCACGGCACAACGTGCAGCACTGGGGCTGCAGCTGCAAGCAGGTCCGCATCTCCAGCGCGCTCTACCGGCGCTTCTACTACTACCTGACCGCGGACGAGCGGACCGGTGACCTGATGGACGAGCTGGCGGCGGTCGAGGAGACCCTCCTCGTCGTCGATCCCCAGCGCAAGGTGCGGCCCGACGTCTACTCCCCCGACCCGCATGCGCTCTCGGTCGAGCTGGGTGTGGACTGGGGTGCACTCGCTGCGGCTTGGCTCACGCGGTGGGAACGGCATGGCGACGAGCGGGCCCGTGCACGGCTGGTCGGAACGATGGCCGACATCGCAGCAATGCACTACGGCTTCCTCACCGGCAACGGGCGGCTGGATCTGTCCACCGGGCGCTTCGACACCAGCCGACGCGGTGTCGCGGTCTCGCACCTGTCCTCGCTCTTCGGGCTCCCCGAGATCTGTTCGGAGCTCATCGACCTGGACCTCGACGTACCCGGGTTCGAGAAGGCGTGGCTGGACTACTGCCGGCTCTACCTGGCGACACCGGAGCAGCAGACCGCGGAGGTCGGCCACCCACTGCAGAGCATCGCATTAGTCCAGGCACACAGCCGACTCGCCGCGTACGCCGCCGCCCGCACCGGCGACGCGGAGCTGGCCCGGCTGGCCTGGCGCAAGTTCTTCGTCGGCGACGGCGACACGCTCCACCGCAGCGCGCTGCAACGCGAAAACGACTGGAAGTCGACTCAAGTCGACGGTGCGTTGATGCCCGTCGAGGAGGCCGCCTTCGTCAGCACCAACAGCGCCTCGCAGTACGCACTCGCAGCGATCCAGAACCTGTCCCTGATCCCCGAACACCGAAACATCCCTGAACACCGAAACGACAGAGGTGGAAAGGCATGGAGGTCTCCCGACGTACAGTCCTAGCAGGCATGGCCGCAGTCCCCGCGGCGTCCCTGCTCGACACCCGCTCCACGGCGGTGGCCGACGTACCAGAAGTGAAGCTCAGCTGGCTGGAGGGCAAGCCGACCACGGCTGCCGTCACGACCTGGGGTACGCCGTGGCCGAAGGGCGCCGTACCTGCGGACCAGTCGTTCGCGCTCAAGGCCGCCGACGGCAGCGCCGTACCCCTGCAGAGCTGGCCGACTGCCTACTGGCCTGACGGCTCGCTGAAGTGGAGCGCGCACGCCATCGCAGTCGACGCACCGGCCGAGTCGTACACCCTCGGCCCAGGCACGGCGGCCGCACCGCAGATACCGGTCACGGTCAAGAACGAGAAGACGTACGTCGATGTCGACACCGGGGTGATCAAGACCCGGATTCGCAAGAGCGGCCCGGAGCTGATCAGTCACATCTGGCGTGGTGACGTGCTGATCGCGCGCAAGGGTCAGCTCGTCAACCTGAAGCAGGACAAGATCGCCGAGGACGAGGAAGGCGGCAGCGTCCGGGAACGCTACGAGAGCGACATCACGCGCGTCACGGTCGAGCAGTCCGGCCCGGTCCGCGCGGTGGTCCGGATCGAGGGCCGGCACAAGTCGAGGAAGGGCAAGACCTGGCTGCCGTTCTCGGTCCGGCTGTACTTCGTGGCCGGCGCCGAGAACGTCCGGATGGTGCACACGTTCGTGTACGACCGCGACGGGCAGAAGGACTACATCGCGGGCCTCGGGGTGCGTTTCCGGGTGCCGATGCGCGATGCGGCGTACGACCGGCACGTGCGATTCGTCGGTGAGGGTCATGGCATGGTCTCGGAGGCGGTGAAGGGGATCACCGGGTTGCGGCGTGACCCGGGTGCGACCGTCCGCGCGGCGCAGATCGCCGGGACCAAGCTGCCCGATCCGGCCACCTGGGACCAGCGGGTGACGACGCGGCTGAAGTGGATCCCCGAGTGGGGTGACTACACGCTGAGCCAGCTGAACGCCGATGGCTTCACGGTGAAGAAGCGGACCAAGCAGGGGTACGGCTGGGTCTCGGTCGATCAAGGTGGGCGCGCGTCGGGACTCGGGTACGTCGGCGGCGTGAGCGGCGGGTTCGCCTTCGGTCTCAGGGATTTCTGGCAGCGCCACCCCACGCAACTGGACATCCGGGGCGCGTTCACCGAGGAGGCCGAGGTCACGGTGTGGCTGTGGTCGCCGGACGCCGGCGCGATGGACACGCGGTTCTACCACGACGGCATGGGCGAGGACACGTACCCGGAGCAGTTGGACGCCCTCGAGATCACCTACGAGGACTACGAGCCCACGTTCGGTACGCCGTACGGGATCGCGCGCACCTCCGAGCTCACCTTCTGGGCGCTCGCGGCGACTCCTTCGGCTGCCCGGCTCGGTGACCTGGCCGATCAGGTGCGGACTCCCCCTCAGCTGATCAATCCGGTGGACCAGCTCATCGGTACGCGCGTCTTCGGCGGGCTCGTCTCGCCGGTCGACCGGTCGGTGCCGGCGAAGAAGGCCATCGAGGACCACCTGGACTTCCTGTTCGACTTCTATCGCGGCCAGGTCGAGTCCCGGCACTGGTACGGGTTCTGGGACTACGGCGACATCATGCACACGTTCGACGAGGACCGGCTGGTCTGGCGGTACGACGTCGGCGGGTACGCGTGGGACAACTCGGAGCTGTCACCGGATCTGTGGCTCTGGTACTCGTTCCTGCGCTCGGGACGGGCCGACATCTTCCGGTTCGCCGAGGCGATGACCCGCCATACCGGCGAGGTCGACGTGTACCACCTCGGGCAGTGGGCCGGTCTGGGTACGCGACACGGCGTACAGCACTGGGCGGACAGCGCGAAGCAGCAGCGCATCAGTACGGCGATCTACCGGCGGTTCTACTACTACCTCACGGCCGACGAGCGCACTGGTGACCTGCTGTCCGAGCTGGTCGACTCCGACCAGACGTTCCTGGTGCTGGATCCGCTGCGGAAGATCAGGACCGAGCCGTACGAGCCCGACCCGCATGCTCTCGCGATCGGTCTCGGCACGGACTGGAGTGGCCTGGCTGCCGCCTGGCTCACCGAGTGGGAGCGGCAGGGACCGAAGGCGGACGTTGCCCACAGCAAGCTTCTCGGCACGATGGAGACGATCGGTGCGATGCCGAACGGCTTCGTCACCGGTGGCGGTCTGTACGATCTGGACACCGGACGGTTCGCGCCGGTCACCGAGAAGACGGTCAGTGTGTCGCACCTCAGCGCGATGTTCGGCCAGGTGGAGATCTGCGCCGAGATCCTCGACCTGGTGGACCTGCCGGCGTTCGAGGCGGCCTGGCTGCAGTACTGCCGCCTCTTCAACGCCACCCGGGACGAGCAGACGGCGGAGTGCGGTGCGTACTTCGGCAACCTGATCCTCCGCCAGGGCCACTCCCGGCTCACCGCGTACGCCGCCGTACGCCTGGATCGGGACGACCTGGCCGCACGGGCGTGGAAGGAGTTCTACACCGGCGACGGCTACGGCCCGAACCTCCCATGGGCCTCCGAAGAGGTGAAGTCGACGCTCAACCCGACGCAGGCCGCCAAGTGGGTCTCGACCAACACCACAGCCCTCTACGGCCTGGCCGCCATCCAGACGCTCGCGCTGGTCGGCGACCAGATCGTCAACCCGTAAAAGCTGGAGGGCGCGGGACCTCCCGCGCCCTCAGTCAGCCGTGGTCAGCTTTGGGTCAGCCGACCTCGGCCATGATCTCGTCGGAGACGTCGAAGTTCGCGTAGACGTTCTGGACGTCGTCGCTGTCCTCGAGCGCGTCGATCAGGCGGAAGATCTTGGCGGCGCCGTCGGCGTCCAGCTCGACCGTCATCGACGGGACGAACTGGACATCGGCCGAGTCGTAGTCGATGCCGGCGTCCTGCAGCGCGGTCCGGGCCGCCACCATGTCGGTGGCCTCGGTGACGACCTCCCAGGACTCGCCGAGATCGTTCACCTCCTCGGCACCGGCCTCGAGCACGGCCTCCATCACGTCGTCCTCGGACAGCGACTTCCCGTCCTGGTCCTTGGCCACGACGATGACACCCTTGCGGTTGAACATGTAGGCGACCGAGTTCGGGTCGGCCAGCGAGCCGCCGTTCCGCGTCATCGCCGTACGGACATCCGCCGCCGCGCGGTTGCGGTTGTCGGTGAGGCACTCGACCAGCATCGCCACGCCGTTCGGGCCGTAGCCCTCGTACATGATCGTCTGGTACTCCGCGCCGCCGGCCTCGGCGCCGGAACCACGCTTGACCGCGCGGTCGATGTTGTCGTTCGGGACCGAGGTCTTCTTTGCCTTCTGGATGGCGTCGTACAGGGTCGGGTTCCCGCCAGGGTCGCCACCGCCCATCCGGGCGGCCACCTCGATGTTCTTGATCAGCTTCGCGAAGAGCTTGCCGCGCCTCGCGTCGATGACGGCCTTCTTGTGCTTCGTGGTGGCCCACTTGGAGTGGCCTGACATGGCGAACCCAACCCTTCTACTGCTGCTACCGACTCAGAGGCCGCGGACCAGCTCGGCGAAGTAGCCGTGCAGCCTGGCGTCCCCGGTCATCTCCGGATGGAACGACGTGGCCAGCAGCCGATCGTGGCGAACAGCGACGATCCTACCCGCGGCCGGGCCCGAGCTCACCGTCGACAGTACCTCGACGTCCCGTCCGACCCGCTCCACCCACGGTGCCCGGATGAACACGGCGTGGTACGGCGTGTCGAACGCGGCGAAGGTCAGGTCCGCCTCGAACGAGTCCACCTGCCGCCCGAACGCGTTCCGGCGTACCGTCACGTCCAGTCCGCCGAGCGTCTCCTGACCGTCGATCCCGCCAGTGATCTCGTTGGCCAGCATGATCATCCCGGCGCAGGTGCCGAAGACCGGCATCCCGTCGGCGATCCGCTTCTGCAGCGGCTCGAACAGCTCGAACGCGCGGGCCAGCTTGTCCATCGTGGTCGACTCGCCGCCCGGCAGAACCAGCGCGTCCACCTGCTCCAGCTCGGACGGGCGCCGTACCGGCCGCGCCTCGACGCCCACCTGGGTCAGCATCGCCAGGTGCTCCCGCACATTTCCCTGCAACGCGAACACACCGATCACGGTCATAGCGTCACCCTTCGCTTCCAGTCGAGCGTGACCTCGATGCGGCCCTCGTCGAACGTGGCGGGGAGGTCGTACTCGTGCAGCAGCGCGAGGACGTCCTCCAGGAGCGGCTCGCCAGGGGCGACGTTCGCGGTGTCGGGGTGCCAGAGCTTCAGCTCGAGCATGCCGAAGTCGACCGCATGCCAGACGTCGGTGTCGGTGAAGAACACCAGCCCGTTGGGATCCGCGGCGGCCTCGAGTGCCCGCCGGGCGGCGTGGTGGTCCGAGGTGTACCGGACCACCACGAGTCCCAGCTTCTCGAGCTCGGAGAGTACGGCGTCCAGCCGGTCAGGATCCGTCGCCGACGGCCACTCGGCCGACTCGACGTTCAGATCCATCACGGCCTCGCCGATCAGCAGCGGCACCAGAGCGGCCGCGTCCATCGACGGCGCGTCCTCCTGGACCGCCTCTGTCAACGCAGCCGTGATCACCGCGTGGTCGGCGTACCCGGACCGCACCAGGACACGGGCGAGACCGCGCAGCTCCCGCGCGGTCCGCTCGTCCACAGACTGCAGGCTGTTGGTCACCAGCCGCGCTCGGCGAGCCGGTGCGGCTGCGGGATCTCGTCGACGTTGATCCCGACCATGGCCTCGCCCAGGCCGCGGGAGACCTTGGCGATCACGTCGGGGTCGTCGTAGAAGGTGGTGGCCTTCACGATCGCCTCGGCGCGCTGGGCCGGGTTGCCGGACTTGAAGATGCCGGAGCCGACGAACACGCCCTCGGCGCCGAGCTGCATCATCATCGCGGCGTCGGCCGGGGTGGCGATACCGCCGGCGGTGAACAGCACCACCGGGAGCTTGCCGGCCTGCGCGACCTCCTTGACCAGCTCGTACGGCGCCTGCAGCTCCTTGGCGGCGACGTACAGCTCGTCCTCCGGGAGGCCCTGCAGCTTGCGGAGCTCCTGCCGGATCTGACGCATGTGGGTGGTCGCGTTGGACACGTCACCGGTGCCGGCCTCGCCCTTGGAGCGGATCATCGCCGCACCCTCGGTGATCCGGCGCAGCGCCTCGCCCAGGTTGGTCGCACCGCAGACGAACGGCACGGTGAACTGCCACTTGTCGATGTGGTTGGCGTAGTCGGCCGGGGTGAGCACCTCGGACTCGTCGATGTAGTCCACACCGAGGCTCTGCAGCACCTGCGCCTCGACGAAGTGACCGATCCGGGCCTTGGCCATCACCGGGATCGAGACAGCGTTGATGATGCTGTCGATCATGTCCGGGTCACTCATCCGGGAGACGCCGCCCTGCGCGCGGATGTCGGCCGGGACCCGCTCCAGCGCCATCACCGCGACCGCACCGGCGTCCTCGGCGATCTTGGCCTGCTCGGCGGTGACGACGTCCATGATCACGCCGCCCTTGAGCATTTCGGCCATCCCGCGCTTGACCTTCGCGGTGCCAGTTTCAGGGCCGGTCTGGGGGGTCTGATTCTCGGTCACTGCATCCTCCTGCTCGTGGGCTCCTGCCTCCAGATTAGGGGGCAGCAGGCACCGATCCTCAGTCCACCTCGAATCAAGTGGACTGAGCCAGCGCCGCACCCAGACGGGCCACCACCAGCCGGAGTGTCGCGGGCGGCGCGGTGAACGGAATGCGGATGTGACGCCGGTCCGTGCCCTCTGGTGTGAAGAGGTCCCCGGCCCCCAGCAGCAGTCCGTGCTCCCTGGCCGCATCCAGCACCCGTCGTGCGCGTACTTCGGTCAGCTCGAGCCAGAGCGTCATACCTCCGGTCGGCGTGGGCCAGGCCACACCGTCGAGCGTCTTGAGACCGGCCTCCAACGCCATCAGGTTGGCCCTCAGCCGAGTACGGCGGCGGCCGATCACCTTGTCGAGCTTCTGGATGATCGCCTGGGCCAGAAGGTCGTCGAGAGCGCTGGGCGACGCCACACTGAGCTGTGCGGCTGTGTTGATGCGTCTGCGGAGCTGCTTGCCGGTCCGGACCCAGCCGACGCGGAGTCCACCCCACACCGTCTTCGAGAGCGAGCCGACACTCACAGTGCGCGGGTAGCGACTCAGTGGCTCGGCTTGTTCCCCAGTGGCCAGCCAGAGCGGTCGCATGGTCTCGTCGCTGATCAGTGCGGCGCCGTACCTGCGGGCGATCTCGATGATCGTCGTACGGCGATCTGCCGGGATGCTGAGGCCGGTTGGGTTGTGGTTGTCGGCCTGGAGATAGATGACCTTGGGGCGGTGCCTTCGGCAGAGGTGGGCGAGCTGGTCGGTGTCCCAGACACCTGCCGGCCAGCCGGCCACGTCGAGTCGGTGCTTGCGAAGCAGGTCGAAGGCAGCGGGGTACGTCGGTGTCTCGGTGATCGCCACGCCCGGTCCGAGGTCCAGTCCGGCCAGTGCAGCGTTCAGTCCGGCTGCTGCGCCCACGGTCAGCGTGAGCTGGTCCGGCTCGGTCGGCACGCCCTCGATCGTGAGCCGCTCTGCTAGAGCTTGGCGCAGTTCCAGCGACCCGCCCGGCGGCGGTCCGTCTCCGCCCATGGCGTGCGGTAGTGCGTCCTCGACGACCTGGGCTGCTACTTCCGCCACGTCGTGCGGCGCCGCTGTGGTCGCGAACCGGAGGTCGAGGACGGGCTCGTCGCCCGCCGTGACGGTCGAGGCCGGCGCGATCGGGTCCAGCAGGCGGTCCAGTGGTCGTACGTGGGTGCCGGAGCCGCGCTTGGTCTCCAGTACGCCGTCCGTGCGCAGTTGGTCCAGCGCCCGCACCACGGTCACCCGGCTCACACCGAGTCGATCGGCCAGCACGCGTTCCGAGGGGAGGCGCGAGCCGATGGACAGGTCGCCGCGCTCGATCCGGCGCAGGACCAGCGCCTCGACCTGCTCGGTCTTCGTCCCGTCCGCCGGGTCGAGATCCATCTCCCGCCACATAAGTCCAGTCTGACACCAGTGGCCTGACGGCGGTCGCTCCGGCCGCTGGCTGGCGGGTTGTTGTGCCGCTGACGCGTTGTTATCCGGCAGCGGTGACATAACCCGCCAGCGACCGCGGTGGTCGGGCGCCGGGCGCCGGTGGTCGGGTGCCGGTGGTCGGGCGCCGGGCGCGGATTGTCGGTGCGGGGTGTGAGGATTCGGGTATGGACGAGCGGTGGGCGATCGCGCCGGAGGAGGGTGGCGGGGCTGTGCTCGTCGCCTTGCATCCGGACGGGCAGCCTGCTGGTCCGGTGCTGCACGAGCCTTCGCTGGCCGGCGCGGTCGGTTCGCGTCCGCAGGTGTCTCGGTGGGTGTGGCGGTCTTCGGCCGAGATTTATCCACGGTTGCTGGCCGGCGGCGTACGGGTGGAGCGCTGCTACGACATCGAGAACAGCGAAGGGTTGTTGCTGGGGCATGCGGGCCGGTTGGGCGAGCCTCGTTCCGCGGCCGCGGCTTGGGGGCGCCTGAGTGGTGGGCCGGTCCCACCGGATCCGCCGCTGCGGGCCGTCGTACCGGGTGAGCAGTCGTCCTTGTTCGAGATCCAGGAGGAGCCGGTTGCCTTCGAGGCGCTCCTCCGGGTGTACGCCGATCAGCTCCGGCGGCATGGCGCCGCGGAGTACCCGGATCGGATGCGGTTGCTCACGGCATCGGAATCGTCGGGGATGCTGGTCGCCGCTGAGATGGACCGGGCGGGGTTGCCATGGAGCGCGGACGTTCACCGGGCCGTGCTGGCCGAACTGCTCGGGGATCGGTTCGGCGGGACGGGCGAGCCGCGGCGGCTGACCGAGCTCGCGGACGAGGTGTCGGCGGCGTTCGGGCGCCGGGTGCGGCCGGATCTGCCGGCGGATGTGCTGAAGGCCTTCAAACAGGCCGGGTACCAGCTGAAGTCGACGCGCCGATGGGAGCTGGAGACGATCGACCATCCGGCGGTGGTGCCGCTGGTCGAGTACAAGAAGCTCTATCGGATCTACACGGCGAACGGGTGGTCGTGGCTGCAGGACTGGGTGCACGACGGTCGTTTCCGGCCCGGGTTCGTGCCTGGCGGGACAGTCTCCGGGCGCTGGATCACCAATGGCGGTGGTGGTCTGCAGATCCCCAAGGTGATCCGTCGCGCGGTCGTCGCCGACCCCGGCTGGAGCCTCGTGGTCGCGGACGCGTCCCAGCTCGAGCCGCGCATCCTGGCCGCGATCTCCCGCGACCCGGCGCTGATGGAGGTCTCGAGCGATCCCGGTGACCTGTACAAGGCCGTCTCGGACCAGGCGTTCTCCGGTGACCGCGCGAAGGCGAAGCTCGCCGTACTCGGCGCGATCTACGGCCAGACGTCGGGCGACGGCCTGAAGAACCTGGCCATGCTGCGCAGACGCTTCCCGTTGGCAGTCGCGTACGTCGACGACGCCGCGCGCGCCGGCGAGGAAGGCCGCCTCGTCCGCACCTGGCTCGGCCGCACCTGCCCACCCGCGGGCGCACCGCTCGACGACGCGATGCTCGAAGGTCCACCCGCCGACGAGCCCCAGACCGACGCCCGCCACGCAAGAGCCCGCGGCCGCTTCACCCGCAACTTCGTCGTCCAGGGATCCGCCGCCGACTGGGCCCTCCTGATGCTCGCCGCCCTGCGCCAATCCTTGGCGGACCTCAAAGCCGAACTCGTCTTCTTCCAGCACGACGAGGTCATCGTCCACTGCCCCACCGAAGAGGCCCCCACCGTCGCCGAAGCCATCCAAACCGCCAGCAACCTAGCCGGCACCCTCACCTTCGGCCCCACCCCCACGAACTTCGCCTTCACCACCGCAACCGTCAAAACCTACGCCGACGCCAAGTGATCGGGCAGGCCATACAGGCTGAAGTTGGTGGTTTCGTAGGCGGTTATTTCGGCGATCAGGCCTTGCTCTACGCGGAAGATGTCCAGGCCGAAGGGGGTGTGGGTGGGGGCGCCGGGGGGTTTGAGGTAGGCGGCGAGGGTGGGTTGGCGGTTGACGGTGGTGGGGAGGAAGCGCCAGTGGCCGCGGTAGGTCGGGTCGAGGTTGGGGGCTAGGGAGCCACGCGCGGCGGCTAGGCCTTCGAACCAGAAGGGGTACGGCGGCATGGTGATGCGGACGTCCTCGTGCATCAGCGCGACCAGGGCGTCGGGATCGCCGGCTTCCCAGGCGGCGACGTACTTGCGGAGGAGGGCTTGTTCGTCGGCGGATGAGGGGGTGGCGGACCACTCGGAGCGGTGTGGGGGCAGGTGGTCGCGGAGGACCGGGCGGGCGCGTTGGAGGGCTGAGTTGACGGCCGCGACGGTCAGGTCGGTCGCGTCGGCGGTATCCCGAGCGGGCCAGCCGAGGACGTCGCGGAAGATGAGTACGGCGCGTTGCCGCGGTGGCAGCTGCTGGATCGCCACCAAGAACGCCAGCTCGATCGTCTCCCGGCGTACCACCTGGGCGTCCGGCTCCTCGGCGCGATCCAGCAGTACGTCGGGGAACGGCTGCAGCCACGGCAGATCCTCGCGAGGCGGCAACGCGGTGGCTGGGAACGACGCCGGTTCGAGCTGATGCGGGAGGACCCGCTGCGGACGCCGTACGTCGTCGATGCACGCGTTGGTCGCGATCCGGTAGAGCCAGGCGCGCAGCGAGGAGCGGCCCTCGAAGTCGTCGCGCCGGCGCCACGCCCGCAGGAACGTCTCCTGGACCATGTCCTCGGCCTCGTCGTACGAGCCGAGCATCCGGTAGCAGTGCACCCGCAGCTCATGGCGGTACTTCTCGACGTCGAAGTCGATGCTCACCTGCCGTCCTCCAGCTCGATCGTGCTCGGCATCGGCGCGTGCCCGGCCAGCCGGAACCAGCTCACCAGCCGCCGCCGGCGCAGATCGCGCGTCGACACCACGATGTCGTTGTGGAAGCGGCGTGCCAACTGGACCCGCCGCATCGCCAGGTTCAGCTCAGCGGTCCACGGCTCCACATCGGTGCCGGTGGCATGGATCGCGCGGGTCAGTGCCGACTCCCGTTGCTCGCGCTCCTCCGGCGACGCGGTCCGCGCGCGATGCGCCGCGTCGAGCAGCAACAGGGACGACGCGGGATCGAGGATCCCACTGCCGCCCAGCTCACCGACGAGCGCGGAACGCCGGGCGAGCTCCGTCTCCAGTGACGCGCGGGCGAGATCGACCCGGTGGTGCAGGCGATCCAGCCGCCCGGCCGTCCAGCTCGCGTAGGCGCCGAACAGTAGCAGCACCACGCCGATCGCGAGCAGCGCCCAGGACACCTTCACGAACCTATTCGATCACCCTTACGGAGCGCTGACGGACGAGGCGAATCCGGTAGGCACCGCTCCGGCCGCCACTAGCGTCGAGACCATGGCTGATATCGGTGTGATCGGCGGTTCCGGCTTCTACTCGTTCCTGACCGACGCGAAACCTGTCGAGGTCGACACCCCGTTCGGCGCGCCCAGCGAGCCGCCGGTCGTGGGTGATCTCGACGGTCGCGAGGTGGCGTTCATCCCCCGGCACGGCGCGGACCACCGCTTCCCACCGCATCGCGTCAACTATCGCGCCAACCTGTGGGCGCTGCGGTCGCTCGGCGTCCGCCAGGTCCTCGGGCCGTGCGCGGTCGGCTCGCTGAAACCCGAGCTCACGCCCGGGACCTTCGTTGTCCCCGATCAGTACGTCGACCGCACCTGGGGTCGCGCGCACACGGTGTACGACGAGACTCCGGTGGTCCACACGTCGGCCGCTGACCCGTACTGCCCGGTCGGCCGGGCCACGGTGATTGCTACCGGCAACGTCGTACCGGACGGCACGATGGTGGTGATCAACGGGCCGCGGTTCTCCACGCGCGCGGAGTCTCGGTGGCACGCCGCACAAGGGTGGTCGGTCGTCGGCATGACCGGCGTACCCGAGGCGTCCATCGCACGGGAACTCGCGCTCTGCTACACCTCGATCGCGGTCGTCACCGACCACGATGCGGGTGTAGAGACCGGCACCGGCGTCACGCAGGCCGAGGTCCTCCAGGCATTCGAGCACAGCATCGGGCGACTCAGGGGTCTCGTCACCGATGTCATCGGTCAGCTGCCGAAGCCGGATGCGGACTGCAGCTGCCGGCATGTGCTCGACGGTACGGCGGCGGACGACCTCTGGTGAGGATTCTGCTGACCGGCGGCGCGGGCTTCATCGGCCGGCACGTCCACACCCAGCTCATTGCCGAGGGCCACGAGGTCGTCGTTCTCGATTCCTTCCGCCCCGACGTCCACGCACACAAGCCCACGCCGCGACCCGGGCTGATCGTGGGCGACGTCCGCGATGCCGAGATCGTGCGTGGAGCGCTTCACGGCATCGACACCGTCGTCCACCTGGCCGCAAAGGTCGGTCTCGGTGTCGACCTCGACGACCTGGACGACTACGTCTCCAGCAACAGCCTCGGTACGGCGGTCCTCCTCCGCGGACTTGCACACGCGAAGATACGGCGCTTCGTCTACGCCAGCTCGATGGTCGTGTACGGCGAGGGCCGCTACGACTGCGACGTACACGGCCACGTCGCACCCGGCCCGCGCCGGACCGAGGATCTCGACGCCGGGCGGTTCGAGCCGCCCTGCCCACGGTGCGGCGCCCAGCTCCAGCCCGGTCTCGTCGAGGAGGACGCCGTACTCGATCCGCGGAACGCGTATGCGGCCAGCAAGCTCAACGGGGAACACCTGGCAGCCTCGTGGGCGCGCGAGACAGACGGCCGGGTGAGCGCTCTCCGGTTTCACAACGTCTACGGCCCCGGCATGCCACGGAACACGCCGTACGCCGGGGTCGCGGCGATCTTCCGGTCCGCGCTGGAGCGGGGCGAGGCGCCGACGATCTTCGAGGACGGCCGGCAACGCCGTGACTTCATCCACGTCCACGACATCGCCACCGCCGTGAGCGCCACCGCCGGAGCGCTCTCCGAGCGGTTCACCGCCTACAACGTCGGCAGCGGCACCGTCCACACGATCGGCGACGTAGCCGCCGAACTCGCCCGCGCCTACAACGGCCCGGCCCCAGTCACCACCGGCCAATACCGTTTAGGCGACGTCCGCCACATCACCGCCTCCTCAGACCGTCTCCGCCACAACCTCGGCTGGAAACCGACCTACGACCTGGCCACCGGCCTCGAGGACCTCCTCCGATCCCCTGGAGCAACCGGAGGACGTCGGGTCTAGGGCTTCAGTTGCTGGCGGCGACCGGGGGGAGGTCTATCTGGAAGGTGCAGCCGCCGGCGATGTTGGCTACACCGATGGTGCCGTCGTGGGATTCGACGACGCCGCGGGCGATGGCGAGGCCCAGACCGCCGCCGCTGGAGTTGGTTGCGTTGGCGGGGGTGCGTTGTTCGTCGCCGCGCCAGCCGACGTCGAAGACTCGCTCCAGGTCATCGGCTGCAATGCCGCCACAGGCGTCGGTCACGGCGAGGCGGACGCGGCCGTCGGGCTCACGGTCCACTGTCAGCGTGACGGTCCCGCCCGGTTCGGTATGGCGGATCGCGTTGCCGACCAGGTTCGTCACAGCGCGGGTCAGCTCATCAGGATCCCCTTGAACGGCGAGCCGATCGTCACCACCCGGCGTCGAGACCGCCAGCCGCACCCCGGACGCTCGCGCGTGCTCACCGTTCTCCCCCGCCACATCCTCGGCCAGCTCGCGCAGACTGACCGCGGACCGCCGCCGCGGCACCGGCGCCGCGGACAACCGCGACAGCTCGAACAGGTCGTCGACGAGCCCGGTCATCCGATCGACCGTCGACCGCATCTGCCGCAGCGCTCCCGGTACGTCGTCGACCACGCCGTCCTCGAGTCCCTCCGACACCGCCCGCAACCCGGCGAGCGGCGTACGAAGATCGTGCGACATGAACGCGACCAGCTCCCGCCGGCTGGACTCGAGCGCACGCTCGCGTTCGTGGGACGCGGCGAGCTTCCGTCGCGTCATCTCCAGCTCTTCCGTCAGCGCCGCCAACTCCGCCGGGACCGCGCCGCCGACCACCTCCGACGGCTCGTACGACGTACCCAGGTGGCGCAGCCGCCGACCGACCTCGCGCGATCCGGTGCTGATCCATTGGCCGAGGAGCACCGACATCCCCAGCCCGAGCAGGGCCGCGAACGCCAGCGTCCACAGCACCACCCACGAGTCGTGCTCGGAGATGAACATCGCTCGCACGCTCTGCAGGACCGCCGCGAGCGCGGCCGCCATCGGCGCAAGCGCCGCCACGATCATCGTGATGCGCAGCGAGCGGCGCCGGAACTGCCACAGGATCGCGCCGCCGATCGCCGCGACCACCAGCGTCCACAGCGTGGTGAGCGCGAGGATCGTGACCATGTCTCGATTCATTCGGTATCCCCGACGAACCGGTAGCCCGTCCGCGGCACGGTCACCACCAGCCGCGGATCGGACGGATCCGCCTCGATCTTCTCCCGCAGCCGGCGTACGTGGACCGTGACCGTCGAGGAGTCGCCGAAGTCCCAGCCCCACACGCGCCGGAGCAGTTCGGCCTTCGTGAACGCCTTGCCGGCGTGCGACACCAGGAACGCCAGCAGGTCGAACTCGCGATGCGTCAGGGACAGCTCGTTGCCGCCCAGAGACGCGAGCCGGGCACCCGTGTCGATCGTGACGGGTCCTGAGCTCAGCTTCGTCGGTGTCAGATCGAGGCCGGCCAGGCGTTCCTCGCGGCGCAGCATCGCCTGCACCCGCAGCGTGAGCTCGCGCGGGCTGAACGGCTTGACCACGTAGTCGTCCGCGCCGACCTCGAGTCCGACCAGGCGGTCCTCTTCCTCGCCCCGGGCGGACAGCATGATCACCGCGGCCCCGTCGTCCGCCGCGCGCATCCGGCGCAGAACCTCCAGCCCGGACAGTCCGGGCAGCATCACGTCCAGAACGACGACCGACGGCTTCCACTGCTGCCAGACCTCGACAGCCGCGGCACCGTCGGCCACCATCCGGGCGTCGTACCCGGCCTTGGTCAGGTACGCCGAGACGACATTGGACACGGTCGGGTCGTCGTCGACCACGAGTACACGAGTAGCCACGACCAGAGCCTAGTTGTTCCGGGCAGGGGCCGGGGCCGGGGCTCCCTGGGTGACACCGGACGTAAGCGAGCCGTAGTCAGGTCCGGCGCCCCGCGGCAGGCGATTGTCCCTACGGTCGAAGAGTGTCAGTCGATCTCATCCTGCCGTGCCTGAACGAGGCGGCGGCGCTGCCCTGGGTGCTCGAACGGCTGCCCGTGGGCGTCCGGGCCGTTGTCGTCGACAACGGTTCCACCGACGGGTCGCCGGAGATCGCCGCGCGCCTCGGCGCGTCGGTGGTCCGGTGCGAGATCCGCGGGTACGGCGCTGCGTGTCATGCCGGTCTGGAAGCGGCCGAGGCCGAGGTGGTGGCGTTCATGGACGCGGACGCATCACTCGATCCGCGGCACCTGGACCGGGTGACAGCGCCTGTCCTTGCGGGCACGGTCGACCTGATGGTCGGACGCCGCAGAGCGCTCACCCGGAGTTCCTGGCCGTGGCATCTGCGGCTGGCCAACGCCGAGCTGTCCCGGCGGATCCGACGCCGTACCGGCGTTGCGTTGCACGATCTCGGACCGATGCGGGCCGCGCGCCGGTCGGCGTTGCTGGACCTGGACCTCCGCGACCGGCGCTCGGGTTATCCGCTGGAGACCGTGGTCCGTGCCGCCGAAGCCGGCTGGCGGATCGGCGAGGTCGACGTGGACTACCTGCCTCGATCCGGGCGTTCCAAGGTCACCGGTACGCCGCTCGGTGCTGCCCGGGCCGTGCTCGACATGTCGAAGGTGCTGGCCGGATGAACCGCGGGACTCTGATCGTCATCGCGAAGGAACCGGTGGCGGGCCGGGTCAAGACGCGGCTGCAGACCGAGTTCACCGCGCACGAAGCCGCCGCGCTGGCGCGGGCGTCGCTGGTGGACACGCTGAACGCGGTCGGGTCGGCGCGCGCGTCCCGCCGTGTCCTTGCGCTCGACGGCGATCCGGGGCCATGGCTCCCGGACGGGTTCGAGGTGATCGGGCAGCGCGGCGACGGGCTGGACGAGCGGTTGGCGGCGGCCTTCGAGGACGCCTTCGACGGTAGGCCGATGCTGCTTGTCGGGATGGACACGCCGCAACTCACGGCCGGCCTGCTGAGCGTCCCATGGTCCGGGTACGACGCGATGCTCGGGCTGACCGAGGACGGCGGCTACTGGTGTCTCGGGTTGCGCGAGCCGGATGCTCGCGCGCTGATCGGCGTACCGATGTCGACGGATCACACCGGGCGGGATCAGCTGCGGCGGCTGCAGGATCTCGGGCTGCGGGTGTTGATGCTGCCGACGTTGCGGGACATGGACACGCCTCGGGACGCGTCAGCGATCGCGGCGGCGCATCCGTCGTTGCGGGTGTCGCGGTTGTACCGGCGGTTGCAGCACGCGGCGCATCCCGGGCTGCTGTTCGAGCAGGCGTTGGGCGGTACGACGAGGGTGGTTGTCACTGGCGTCGACGGGCGGACTGTGCCGTCGTTGTCGGAGCTGGATCGGTGGCGGTCTCCTGCTGACGAGGTGGATCGGCTGGCGTTGAGCCGGTGCGAGGGTCCGGTCCTGGACGTCGGGTGCGGGCCTGGCCGGATTGTGACAGCGCTCGCGGAACGCGGCATCCCCGCTCTTGGGGTCGATATCTCGCCGCGGGCGGTGTCGCTCACCACCTCGCGTGGCGCGGCTGCGCTCCGGCGACCCGTCCAGGACCGGCTTCCGGGTGAGGGGCGCTGGGGCAGCGTGCTGTTGATGGACGGCAACATCGGCATCGGCGGGGACCCGGCCGATCTGCTGCGCCGCTGTGCCGAATTGGTCCGACCCGACGGGCTGGTCCTGGTCGAGGTCGATCCCGACGACGATCTGGACGAGACGGCGCCGATCGTCCTGCGGAGCTCCACCGGGCGGCGGTCGACTCCGTTGCCGTGGGCAAGGGTAGGGACTCGCGCCCTGCTCCGGCACGCGCACGCCGTCCACCTCCACCCCACCGAAGACTGGCGCGCCGGCCACCGCGCCTTCCTGACCTTCCGCCCCACAGCCTGATGCCTGAACGGGTGAGGTCGCGGATGACACCGGGCGTTGGTGGAGCGATCTCGCGAAGCAGCGGGGTGATTGCTGGAGCCGTGGCGGTGGGGGTTGCCAGCGGTGTGGTGGTGGCGGCTGAGAAGCAGTGGTGGCCGAACTTGGTGTTGGTGGTGGGGAGCTTGGTGGTTGCGGGGGTGGTGTTGCGGTTCGGACGACGGCTGGGCGTGGTGGCGGTTGTGGTGGTTGCTGGGGTTTGTCAGGTGCCGGGCGTGGTGCATGCGCCGATCACCAGCACGGATGCTTATCGGTACGTATGGGACGGGCGGGTGCAGTTGTCGGGGAGTTCGCCGTACTCGCATGTGCCGTTGGATGACGCGCTGGCGCAGCTGAGGGATCCGGTGCTGTTTCCAGGGCTGTCACCCACAGAGAGATCGGGAGTGACCGGTCCCCCGCGCCTCCCGAAGGATCCGGCGGCACTCGCCGCCCTCTCCACCGACGACCCCAGAACGAAGATCAACCGCCCCCGGGTGCCGACCATCTACCCGCCCGTCGCGCAGGCGTACTTCACCGTGGTCGCCTTCCTCACCCCGTGGTCCGCGGGCACCCTCGGCCTGCAGATCGCTGCCGCGTTGCTCGCGATCGCGCTCACCTGGCTACTCGCGGTAAGCGATCCTCGCTGGGCCGCGTTGTGGGGTTGGTCACCGATCGTCGCCCTCGAAGCCGGCAACGCCGCACACCTCGACGTCCTCGCCGCACTCCTGATCACGGCAGCTGTGATGACCGCCGCCCGCCGCCCGAGACTCGCCGGCTTGATCCTCGGCGCGGCCGCAAGCGTCAAGCTCCTGCCGCTGCTCCTCCTCCCCGCCTTCCGCCGACGCTCCGGCCTCGTTGCCATCAGCACCTTTCTCGCCTCCTACCTCCCGCACCTGATTGCCGCGGGCACCTTGGTCCTCGGATTCCTGCCCGGCTACCTCACCCAGGAAGGGTTCTCCGACGGCAGCTCCCGATCCGCGATTCTCGCGCTCCTGCTGCCTCCTGAGGCCCGGCAACTCGTCGCGGCCGCCCTCGCGATCGGCCTCGCCGCCCTGGCCTTCCAGCGCGCCCGCCACGAACCGATCGCGATCACCTGCTGCTGGCTGTACGGCGCCGCACTCCTCGTCGCCACCCCGACGTACCCGTGGTACGGCCTCCCCCTGATCGCCCTCGCGGCCCTCGCCCACCGACCTGAATGGCTCGCCGTACCGCTGGCGTCGTACCTGGCCTACGCGAGCTTCGGGCACGAGACCCGGCAGGGCCTGATCCACCTCACCGCGGCTGTCGTCATCCTCACCGGACTCACGCTGCGTCACAGATCCGTTACGCCAAAGCGGTTTGACGCGATCGCGACCACCAACCAACACTGATCGGCGTGACGAAACGCATCGCCCTCGCAACCTCGGCGGATCACGCTGAGCTGCACGCGCATGACCTCCCGCTCGTCGACGCCCTCCGCGCCGCCGGCCTCGACCCGGTTGCCAAGGTCTGGACCGACCCGTCGGTCGACTGGTCCGCCTACGACGGGGTCCTGCTCCGCTCGGTGTGGGACTACCACCTGCGGTACGACGAGTTCACCGAATGGCTCGCGCTCGTCGACAAGGGCGGCGTACCGGTCTTCAACGACAGTGGTCTGGTCCGCTGGAACGGCGACAAGCGGTACCTGCTGGAACTGCGCGAGCGCGGCGTCGCGATCGTGCCGTCGCAGATCGCGGCCGGCGCGTGCCTGCGCGAGGTCGTCGCCGGGCTCGACGGCGAGGAGATCGTGATCAAGCCGACCGTGAGCGAGACCGCCCGCCTCACCGTCCGCGGCGTGGCCGGCTCGCCTGAACTCACTCAGGCCATCGACGAACTCCCCGACATCGTGTACCTGGTCCAGCCGTTCCTGCCCGAGATCCAGACCGACGGCGAGTGGTCGCTGATGTTCATCGACGGCGAGTTCACTCACGCCGTCGTGAAGCGCCCGGCGGCCCGCGACTACCGAGTCCAGGAGGAGTACGGCGGCCACGCGACGGTCACCGAGCCGTCGCCGGACATCCTCGAGAACGCGCAGCGAGCACTCGCCACCGCCGGTCCCCGACCGGCCTACGCCCGCGTCGACGGCGTCGTCGTCAACGGCCGCTTCCTCCTGATGGAGCTCGAGCTCATCGAGCCCAACCTGTACCTCACCCAGTCCCCCGAAGCAACCCACAAACTCGCCGCCACCGTCGCCGCCCGCTTGTAGAAATCCGAGGCGGATAAGGTCGGGACCATGCCGACGCTCGACGATATCCGTGTGGCCGCGCAGCAACTGCGAGGTCGCATTCACCGCACGCCGATGGTCACCTCGACCGCGCTGAACGAGCGCTTCGGCGCAGATCTGGTGCTGAAGGCCGAGCTGTTCCAGAAGACGGGCAGCTTCAAGGTCCGCGGACTGCTCACCAAGCTGCTGCGGCTGAGCCCCGAGGAGCGCGAGCGCGGCGTCATCACGGTCTCGGCCGGTAACGCCGCCGGCGCGCTCGCCTGGGCCGCCCGGGACGCCGGCGTACCGGCCACCGTGGTGATGGCGACCACCGCCGTACAGGCCAAGATCGACGCGGCCCGCGGGTACGGTGCCACGGTCGAGCTTGTCGAGGGTGACCTGATGGGTCAGTACGAGCGGATCCGCGACGAGCGGAAGCTCACCGGCGTACACCCGTTCGACGACGAGGACGTGATCACCGGCCACGGCAGCCTCGGCCTCGAGCTCCTCGACGACCGCCCGGACCTCGATGCGGTCCTGGTCCCGGTGGGAGGCGGCGGCCTGATCTCGGGTGTCGCGCTGGCGGTCAAGCTGGTCAAGCCGGAGATCCGCGTGATCGGCATCGAGCCCGAGCAGGCTGACGTGGTCAGCCGCAGCCTCGCCGCCGGTGAACCCCAGAAGCTCCCGACCGCGCGCTCGATCGCCGACGGCCTCGCCGCGCCGGTCTGTGGCACACGCAACTTCCCGCTCATCCAGCAGTACGTCGACGAGGTCGTCCGCGTCAGCGAGGACGCGCTGCTCGAGGCGACCCGGCTCGTCATGTCGCGGACCAAGCTCGCGCTGGAGCCCGCCGCCGCGGCGCCGTTCGCCGCGATGATCGAGGGCAGCATCCAGCCGGTCGGGGTCACCGCCAGCGTGGTCAGCGGCGGCAACCTCGACGTAGCGAAGCTGATGCTCTAGGTGTACCGGGACAAGACGTTGGTGGCAGGTGAGTTGGGGTTGACGTGAGGAGAACCTCCGGTTGGGGTGTGGCTTGTCGAAGGCTTCACACTCACC